>NZ_QHJN01000023.1:0-70041 GCF_003947565.1 Actinomadura sp. WAC 06369
ACCTGCTGATGCTCAACGACGTCAGCACCGAGACCCAGACGATCGTCACCGGCTTCCTGCTCATCATCAGCGTCCTCGCGCCTCGCGGGACACGGCGATCAGCCGCGGCGTGAGGACGCTGATGATGAGCAGGAAGCCGGTGACGATCGACTGGGTCTCGGTGCTGACGTCGTTGAGCATCAGCAGGTTGCGCAGCAGGCCGATCACCAGCACCGCGGCGATGACGCCGCCGAGGGTGCCCTTGCCGCCGTCGAAGTCGATCCCGCCGAGCAGCACCGCCGCGATGACGGTCAGCTCCAGGCCGAGGCCGTTGTCGGCGCGGGCGCTGCCGTAGCGGAGCGTGTAGATGATGCCGGCGAGGGCGGCGACGACGCCCGACACCGCGAACAGCACGAACTTGATCCGCTTGACGCGGATGCCGGCGAAGTACGCGGCGTCCTCCTGCGCGCCGATCGCGAACAGCGAGCGGCCGATGCCGGTGGCGTGCAGGACGACCGCGGTCAGCAGCGCCAGGACGGCGAACAGCGCGATCGGGTACGGGATCGGCGTGCCCGGCACGTTGTTCAGCGTCATGTCGGTGTAGGTCTGGGGGAACTGCGACACCGCGCCGGTGCCGAGCGTGACGTAGGCCAGGCCCCGGTAGAGGGTCATCGTGCCGATCGTCACCGCCAGGGACGGCAGCCCCAGCTTCGTCACCAGGAACCCGTTGACCAGGCCGCAGACCAGCCCGACCGCGAGCACGATCGGGATGATCGACTCGATGGCCATGCCGCCGTCCCACAGCTTGCCGGTGAGGGCGCTGCACAGGCCGAGCACGGACGCGACCGACAGGTCCACCTGGCCGCAGACGACCAGCAGCGTCATCGGCAGCGCGATGAGCGCGATCTCCGACAGGTCCCGCAGCGCGAACGACAGGTTTCCGCTGTTGCCGAAGTCGGGCGAGACCCCGATGCCGCCGACGAACACCGCGACCAGCAGCGCCGTGATGGCCGTCTCCCACCGGACGAACCGTCCGGCCGCACCCGTCTTCGAGAGGGAGCGCGCGTCGCTCGTCATGAGTCCTTCCCCTTCGTGACCGTGACCGTCTCGGACCCGGCCGCCGCGGACCCGGCCTTCGCCGCCGCGCCGGGCGCGTCGACCGAATGCCTGGTGCGGGACTTCAGCGCCCGTGCGACGCGCAGCTCCAGCAGCCGGTCCACGCTGATCGCCAGGAGCAGCAGCACACCGGTGATGGCCTGCTGCCAGAACGAGTTGACCTTGAGCACCACCAGCACGCTGCCGATGGTGGTGAGCAGGAGCGCGCCGAGCGCCGCGCCGTACACGGTGCCGACGCCGCCGGTGATCGCGACGCCGCCGACCACGACGGCGCTGACGACCGTCAGCTCCCAGCCGTTGGCGGCGTCGGCGACGACCGTGCCGAACCGGGCCAGCCACAGCACCCCGGCGAGGCCGGCGAGGCCGCCGCTGACGAGGTAGGCGGTCAGCACGCGGCGGCGGATCGGGATGCCGGCCAGGCGCGCCGCCTCCGGGCTCGATCCGATCGCGTAGAACTCGCGGCCGGACGAGTAGGAGCGCAGGTAGTACCCGACCATCAGCATCACGATCACCGTGATGATCGGCAGGTACGGGACGCCGAGGACGCCGCCGGTGCCGATCGACAGGATCCCGTCCGGCACCTCGGACGCGCTGATCTGCTCGCCCTGCGCGATGCGGTACTGGAGTCCCTGGATCACGTACAGCGTGCCGAGCGTGACGACCAGGGCGGGCACCCTGCAGAAGCTGACGAGCAGCCCGTTGACGAGGCCGCAGAGGAGGCCGATGCCGACGCCGAGGGCGACGGCGACGAGGATGTTGGTGTCGCTGTCCGACACGAAGCTGCCGACGAGGAACGCGACGAGCCCGACGGTCGACCCGACCGACAGGTCGATGTTGCGGGTGACGACCACGATCGTCTGCCCGACGGCCAGCAGCACCAGGATCGAGGCGTTGAGGAAGATGTCCTTCACGCCCTGCTCGGACAGGAACCGCGGGTTCGCGATCGTCGTGGCGACGACCAGGACGACCAGCGCCCCGAAGATGCTCAGCTCGCGCGCGCGCAGGATGAAGTCGACGAGGCGGCGCCCTCCCCCCGGCGCGCCGTCCGGCCCGCTGCGGGCCGGGGACTCTGCGAGGACGGTCATGGGTCAGGCCGCCTTTCCGTTGTCGGCGCGGCCGGTCGCGGCGGCCATCACGTTCTCCTCGGTCGCGTCCCCGCGGCCGATCTCGGCGGTGATCCGGCCCTCGTGCATCACCAGGACGCGGTCGGCCATGCCGATCACCTCCGGCAGGTCGGAGGAGATCATCAGGACGGCGAGGTCCTGCGCGGCGAGTTCGGACAGCAGCCGGTGCACCTCGGCCTTGGTCCCGACGTCGATGCCGCGCGTCGGCTCGTCCACGATGAGGACGTCCGGCTCGGTCGCGAGCCACTTGGCGAGCACGACCTTCTGCTGGTTGCCGCCGGACAGGACGCCGACGACGTCGGTGAGCCGCGCGTACTTGAGCTGGAGCTTCAGCGCCCAGTCGGCGGCGCGGTCGCGCTCGACCTTCCGGGAGATCAGCCCGGCGCGGCCGGTCGCGCGGCGCAGCGACCGCAGCTGGGTGAGGCCCATGTTGCGCTCGATGGACATGTCCATGACGAGCCCCTGCTGGCGGCGGTCCTCGGGGACGAGCGCCAGCCCGGCCGACATCGCGGCGGTCGGGCTGCCCGCGGGCAGCGCCTTGCCCGCGACCTCCACGGAGCCGGCGTCCCAGCGGTCCACCCCGAAGATCGCGCGGGCGACCTCGGAGCGGCCCGCGCCGACCAGCCCGGCGAGCGCGACGATCTCGCCGCGCCGCACCTCGAACGAGACGTCGGTGAAGGTGCCCTCGCGGGTCAGCCGGCTCACCTTGAGCGCGACCTCGCCGGGCGCCACGTCCTGCTTGGGGTAGAGCGCGTCGAGGTCGCGGCCGACCATGCGGCGGACGAGGTCGTCGGGCGTGAGGCCCTCGAGCGCCTCGGTGCCGATGTAGGTGCCGTCCCGCAGCGTGGTGACCCGCTGGCAGATCTCGAAGATCTCCTCCAGCCGGTGCGAGATGAACAGGATCGCGCAGCCCTGCTCCTGCAGCGTCCGGGTGACGGTGAAGAGCCGGGCGACCTCCTGCCCGGTCAGCGCGGCCGTCGGCTCGTCCATGATCAGCACGCGGGCGTCCCGGGAGATGGCCTTGGCGATCTCGACGACCTGCTGGTCGGCGATCGACAGGCCGCGCGCGGGCTGCTGCGGGTCGAGCGCGACCCCGAGCCGCTCGAACAGCTTCGCGGTCTCGGCGTGCATCGCCCTGCGGTCGATGCGGCCGCCGGCGGCGCGCGGCTGCCGCCCCATGAAGATGTTCTCCGCGACCGACAGGTCGGGGAACATCGTCGGCTCCTGGTAGATGACGGCGACGCCGGCGGCCTGCGCGTCGGCGGGGCCGCCGAAGCTCACCGGCTCGCCGTCGACCCGCACCTCGCCCGCGTCCGGCCGGTGCACGCCTGCGAACGTTTTTACGACCGTGGACTTGCCTGCGCCGTTCTCCCCCGCGAGCGCGTGCACTTCGCCCGCGTGGAGCTCCAGGGTCACGCCCTGGAGGGCGCGGACGGCGCCGAAGGACTTGCTGACGTTGACCAGGGCCAATGTCGGCGGTGCCGACCGGCCGGGTGCACTCATGGCGACCCTCCTCGCGGGGGACGTCCGAAACGGGACGGTGAAAAACGTTTTAACAGGATGTTGCGGAGGACGGTAGATGTGACCTGATGCACCCGTCAAGAGGGAACATCGGCGAGAACCCGGCGTAACGTCGCGGAAACCTCGGTGTGGCAAGGGACGGCGACGTTTTGAAGATGCCCGGCGTCCGGGTCCGGCCGCCGCCCGCGGGGGCACCCGGCTGTTCATCTCGGGGTTGACACGTTTTAATCGATGACCCAAAGTGTCCGACACCACAACCGGATCCGACGGGGGCGAGAGCGTGAGCACTGAAGGCACCGGGCGGCCGGGCGGCGGCCGCCCCGCTCGGGGGCGCCCCGCCGTGGGCATCAAGCAGGTCGCCGCCCGCGCCGGCGTCTCCCCCGGCACCGTGTCGAACGTGCTCAACCGCCCCGAGCGGGTCGCCGAGGCCACTCGCGCACGCGTCGAGCAGGCGATCGTCGAGCTCGGCTTCGTCCGCAACGGCTCGGCGTCCACGCTGCGCGCCGGGCACAGCAGCACGATCGGGCTGATGGTGCTCGACCTCGCCAACCCGTTCTTCACCGACCTCGCGCGCGGCGTCGAGGACGTCGCCAGCGAGCGCGGCTACGCGGTGATCCTCGCGTCGTCCGCCGAGTCGGACGACCGGGAGCAGCGCAACCTGCGGGTGCTCGCCGAGCAGCGGGTCCGCGGCGTGCTGCTCACCCCGGTCGGCGACGACGGCGCGAACGCCGACGTGCTCCGCGACCGCGGCGTCCCGGTCGTCCTGCTGGACCACCCGACGCCGCGCGCCAACCAGTGCTCGGTCGCGGTGGACGACGTCGCGGGCGGCGAGCTGGCCGCCGGGCGGCTGCTGGACGACGGGGCCCGCACGCTCGCGTACGTCGCGGGCCCGTCCGTCCTGCGGCAGTGCGCCGACCGGCGCAGGGGGGCGCTGCGCGCGCTCAAGGCCGCCGGGCTCGGCCGGGAGGCGATGCGCGAGGTGACCGTCCCGGCGATGAACGCCCGGGCCGGGCAGGAGGCCGCGCTGCGGCTGCTGTCGGACGGCCGCCCGCTGCCGGACGCCGTCTTCTGCGCCAACGACCTGCTCGCGCTCGGCGTGCAGCGCGAGCTGCTGCAGGCCGGCGTGAAGGTCCCGACCGACGTCGCGATCATGGGGTACGACGACATCGAGTTCTCCGCGGCCGCCGCCGTCCCGCTCAGCTCCGTGCGGCAGCCCACCTACCAGCTCGGCCGCATCGCGACCGAGCTGCTGCTCGAGGAGTGCGACGACGAGGGCGCGGGGCACGCTCACCAGCAGGTGATGTTCCAGCCGGAACTGGTGGTCCGCGAGTCCAGCCGGCCCGCGGGGGGCCCGAAGGGGGGTCAGGGGTGAAGATCGCGCTGTTCCTGACGTGCGTCAACGACACGATGTACCCGGAGACGGGCAAGGCGATGGTGCGGCTGCTGCGGCGGCTCGGCCACGACGTCGAGTTCCCGCCCGGGCAGACGTGCTGCGGGCAGATGCACCTCAACACCGGCTACCGCACGCAGGCGAAGCACCTCGTCAAGGGGTTCTCCGAGACGTTCGACGCGTACGACGCGGTGGTGACGCCGTCGGCGTCGTGCGCGGCGATGATCCGGGACTGGCATCCCCGCCTCGCGCCCCGCACCGCGGGCCTGGCGTCCCGCGTCCACGAGCTGACCGAGTTCCTCGTGGACGTCCTCGGCGTCACCGACGTCGGCGCGTACTACCCGCACCGCGTCACCTACCACCCGACCTGCCACTCGCTGCGGATGCTGCACGTCGGCGACCGCCCGCTGAAGCTGCTGCGCGAGGTGCGCGGCATCGACCTGGTCGACCTGCCGGACGCGACCCAGTGCTGCGGGTTCGGCGGCACGTTCGCGCTGAAGAACTCCGAGGTCTCGGCCGCGATGTGCGCGGACAAGGTGACGGCCGTCCGGGAGACCGGCGCGGAGACCCTGTGCGCCGCCGACAACTCGTGCCTGATGCACATCGGCGGCGCGCTCAGCCGCACCCGCGCGGGCGTCCGGACCGTCCACCTCGCCGAGATCCTCGCGTCCACGGAGGAGGACCCGTCGTGACGTCCCAGAACGCGATGCCGACCTACCTCGGCATGCCGTCCTTCCCCGACGCCGCCCGGCGCGCCGTCGCGGACCCGCGGCTGCGCGGCAACCTCGCGCACGCCACCGGCACGATCCGGGAGCGCCGCGCCGACGCCGTCGCCGAACTGGACGACTGGGGCGCGCTGCGGGAGTCGGGCAAGCAGATCAAGGACCACGTCCTGGCGAACCTCGGCCACTACCTGCGGGTGCTCGAGGAGAAGGTGACCGAGGCGGGCGGAACGGTCCACTGGGCGCGGGACGCCGCCGAGGCGAACCGGATCGTCGCCGACCTGGTGAAGGCGACCGGCGAGACCGAGGTCGTCAAGGTCAAGTCGATGGCCACCCAGGAGATCGGCCTGAACGAGGCGCTCGCCGAGGAGGGCATCGCCGCCTACGAGACCGACCTCGCCGAGCTGATCGTGCAGCTCGGCCACGACCGCCCGTCGCACATCCTCGTCCCCGCCATCCACCGGAACCGGTCCGACATCCGCGACATCTTCCGCAAGGAGATGCCGGACGCGCCCGCGGACCTGAGCGACTCCCCCGCCGACCTCGCCGAGGCCGCCCGGCGGCACCTGCGCGCGAAGTTCCTGTCGGCGAAGGTCGCGGTGTCGGGCGTCAACTTCGCCGTCGCCGACACCGGCACCCTCGTCGTCCTCGAGTCCGAGGGCAACGGCCGGATGTGCCTCACCCTCCCCGAGACGCTCATCTCGGTGATGGGCGTGGAGAAGATCGTCCCGACGATGCGGGACCTCGAGGTGTTCCTGCAGCTCCTCCCCCGCTCGTCCACGGCCGAGCGGATGAACCCCTACACCTCCACCTGGACGGGCGTGCACCCCGGCGACGGGCCCCGCGACTTCCACCTCGTGCTGCTCGACAACGGCCGCACCGACACGCTCGCCGACGAGGTCGGCCGCCAGGCGCTGCGCTGCATCCGCTGCTCGGCGTGCCTCAACGTCTGCCCCGTCTACGAGCGGGCCGGCGGGCACGCCTACGGCTCCCCGTACCCGGGGCCGATCGGCGCGATCCTGTCGCCGCAGATCCGCGGCATCGGCTCCGAGGTCGACGCCTCCCTGCCCTACGCGTCGTCGCTGTGCGGGGCGTGCTTCGAGGCGTGCCCGGTCGCGATCGACATCCCCGAGGTGCTGGTCCACCTGCGCGCCCGCGCCGTCGAGGACGGGCCGCGCCACCCGGTGGAGAAGGCCGCGATGACGGCGGCCGGGTGGACGCTGCGCTCGCCCGCGCGGCTCGCGCTCGCGCAGCGCGCCGCGTCCGCGTCCCGCCGGATCGTCGCGCCGCGCGGCCGGATCCGGCGGCTGCCCGGGCCGCTCGGCGCCTGGACCGAGACCCGCGACGCGCCCGCGCCGCCGAAGGAGTCGTTCCGCGCCTGGTGGGCCCGCACCGACGGCGGCCGCACACCCGACCCGGGACACGGCACCGACCCGGCCGGCCCGGGAGGCACGGAGGACGCGAAGCGGGAGAAGGGGGAGGACGCGTGAGCGCGCGCGAGGAGATCCTGCGGCGGATCGACGGAATCGTCCCGGCGCGTCCGGACGCCGAGATCGCCGCCGACTACGCGCGGATCGAGCGCGGCTACCTGCGGCGGCACCACGACGACGGGGTGCTCGACCTGTTCGCCGAGCGCGTCGCGCACTACCGCGCGGTCGTCCTGCGCGCCGCCGAGGCCGACCTGCCGCGGGTGATCGCCGAGCGGCTGGCCGCGCGTCCGGGCGCGCACGGGGTCCCCGGCGACCTGCCGGCGGCGTGGCTCGCGGGCGCGGACGCCGACCTGGTGCGCGACCCGGCCGTCGCCGACCTCGACGGGCTCGCGGGCGCCGTCACCGGCTGCGCCGCCGCGATCGCCGAGACCGGCACGATCGTCCTCGACCACGGGGCCGGGCAGGGCCCGCGGGCGCTGTCGCTCGTCCCCGACTACCACCTGATCGTCGTGCGCGCCGCCCAGGTGGCGCCGGACGTCCCCGAGGCGCTGGAGCGGCTCGACCCGTCCCGTCCCCTGACGATGGTCTCCGGTCCGTCCGCGACCAGCGACATCGAGCTGTCGCGCGTGGAGGGCGTGCACGGCCCCCGAACGTTGGAAGTGGTGATCGCCGAATGAGCGAGAAGGTGTTCGCGGCCGTCGACCTCGGCGCGTCCAGCGGCCGGGTGATGACGGCGCGGGTCGGACCGGACGTCCTGGACCTGCGGGAGGAGCGGCGGTTCGCGAACCGGCCCGTGCGGGTGAACGGCACGCTGCACTGGGACATCCTCGGGCTCTACGGCAACGTTCTCGACGGCCTGCGCGCGCACACGGGCGAGCTGGCGTCCATCGGCATCGACTCGTGGGCCGTCGACTACGGGCTGCTCGACGAGGACGGGAAGCTGCTCGGCAACCCCGTCCACTACCGGGACGGGCGGACCGACGGGGTCATGGAGCGGCTGCGCGCCGAGATCGGCGACGACCTGCTCTACCGGGAGTCCGGACTGCAGTTCCTCCCGTTCAACACGATCTACCAGCTGGCCGCCGACGACCTGTCCCGCGCGCACTCCCTGCTGCTGATCCCCGACCTGCTCGCCCACTGGATGACCGGCGAGACGGTCGCGGAGCGGACGAACGCGTCCACGACGGGACTGCTCGACCCCCGCACCGGACTCTGGTCGACCACGCTGCTCGACCTCGTCGGCGCCTCGCCCGACCTCCTGGCGCCGCTGGTCGACCCGGGCGAGGTCATCGGCCGCATGGGGCCGGAGGCGGGCGGCGAGTGCGGGCACCGCGGCACCCCCGTCACCGCCGTGGGCTCGCACGACACCGCGTCCGCGGTCGCCGCCGTCCCGGCGTCCGGCCGGTTCGGCTACATCTCGTGCGGGACGTGGTCGCTGGTCGGCGTCGAGCTGGACGAGCCCGTCCTCGGCGAGGAGAGCCGCAAGGCGAACTTCACCAACGAGGGCGGGGTGGACGACACCGTCCGGTACCTGCGCAACGTGATGGGGCTGTGGCTCCTGCAGGAGTCGATGCGGGCCTGGGGGAACCCCGACCTGCCCGCGCTGCTCGCCGAGGCCGCGCGGGTGCCGGGGCTGCGCTCCCTCATCGACCCCGACGACCCGGAGTTCCTGCCGCCCGGCGACATGCCGTCCCGGATCGCCGCGCACTGCCGCCGCCGCGGGTTCCCCGAGCCGGCCACGCGCGCCGAGACCGTCCGCTGCATCATGGACAGCCTCGCCCTCGCGCACCGGGAGACGCTGCGCGAGGCGGCGCGGCTGTCGGGCACCGAGGTGGAGGTCGTGCACCTCGTCGGCGGCGGGAGCCGCAACGAGCTGCTGTGCCGGCTGACGGCCGACGCGTGCGGGCTCCCGCTCGTCGCGGGCCCGGTCGAGGCGACCGCACTGGGCAACGTCCTGGTGCAGGCGCGCGCGCACGGCATCGTGGGGAGTCTCGCCGAGATGCGCGAACTCGTCGCCGCGACGCAGCCGCTGCGCCGCTACGAGCCGTCGGCCGATTCCGGCCGCTGGGACGAGGCCGCCGAGCGCCTGCGCTGACGTGTAGCGCCGAGGTGTGGCGCCAACTTATGGCGCCGGGATATGGCGACGTATAGCCTCGCCGTGTGCGCGCGCGGCGAATCATCGGCTGGACGCTCGCCGGCGGCGCCGCGGGATACGCGGCGTCCTGGCTCGCCACGAGCACGGCGATGCTGCTGCTGAGCGAGCGCGCCCGTGCGGGCGTCCACCGTGTCCCCGCGCCGGGCATCGCGAAGTTCGCCCGCGTCGACGACCGCGTGTGGCGCGGCGCCGCCCCGACCGCCGAGGGCTACCGGTGGCTGCGCGCGCAAGGCGTCCGCACCGTCGTCGACCTCCGCTCCGAGGCCCCCGGGGCGCCCGGCCCGGCCGCCCGGGCGTCCGGCATGGCGGTCGTGCGGATCCCGGTGCGGGACGGGCGGACGCCGACGCCCCAGCAGGTGCGGCGGTTCCTGGACGTGGTCGCGGACGCGCGGCGCCCGGTGTTCGTGCACTGCGGGGCCGGGGTGGGACGGACGGGATCGATGGTCGCGGCGTACCTGGTCGGCGCGGGCCGGGCCTACGCGGCGACGGCCGCCCGGCGGAGCCTCGCGTTCGGACCGCCGACGCTCGAGCAGCTCGCGTTCATGCGGGGACTGGACGGCCCGGCGGCGCGGCGCCCGCCGCGGGCGGTGGTCCTCTTCAGCCGGATCGCCGACTCTCCCCGCCGGGCGCGGGCCCGGGCGCGCGGAATGTGACGGCCGGGGCACGGTTTACCCACCACCGGTTGACACCGGCCCCCTTGCGACGCTTGATAGCTATTGGACACGATGGTCAGAAGGAGGCGGATCCGTGCGGCCCCGCGGGGCCCGGGGGCGTGTTCCCCCGACTTATTGACTGATCACCCGATAAGGTGATCCCTGCAATTCTCGGGAACCGCGACGACAAGCATGATCACGGCGTATCGACCGCCTGTCGCTGTTGGGGTGTGGACATGGAGGGTCGTGCCGACCGCGACGCCGGTGCTCAGCCGATCGGCAACGCTCCGCTGGTAGGGCGACGGGACGCGCTGGACGGGATCGGCCGCGCCCTGGACGGCGTCGAGCACGGGTTCGGGTTCCTGGCGCTGATCGGCGAGCCGGGCGTCGGCAAGACGCGCCTGCTGGGCGAGTTGGCGGACGGCGCCGGGGCCCGCAAGCTGCCGTGCCGCGCCGGGCGCGCCGCCGAGTTCGAGCAGGAGATGCCGTTCGGCGCGGTCGTGGACGCCCTCGACGACCTCCTCGAGGACTCGGCCCCCGACCTGCCGGACGCGCAGCTGCGGCTGCTCGGCACCGTGTTCCCGTCCCTGTCGGATCCGGCGGCCGAACCGCCGCCCGCCGGCGGCGACCCCGTGTCGCGGGTGGCCCGCTACCAGCTGCACCGGACGGTGCGGCACCTGCTGGAGCAGCTCGCCGCGCCGTCCGGCCTGGTCCTGATCCTGGACGACCTGCACTGGGCCGACGACGCGACGATCGAGCTGCTCGACCATCTGGTCCGGCACCCGCCGCGCGCCCGGGTGCTCATCGCGGCGGCGTACCGGCCCGCGCAGGCGTCGCCGCGGCTGGCGGCGCTGGTCGACGCGGCCGGGCCGCACGGCACCCGCATGCCGGTCGACCCGCTCACCCAGGGGGAGGTCGAGGAGTTCCTCGGCCCGCGGGTGAGCCCGGCGCGGTGCGAGTCGCTGTACAAGGCCAGCGGCGGCAACCCGTTCTACCTCGAGGCGCTGGCCAGGATGGGGCGCGACGACGTCGCCGGGGGCTCCGGGATCGACGGGACCGACTGGCGCGAGGGCGTCGCCGAGCTGACCGAGGTGCCCGCGGCCGTCCGGACCGCGCTGCAGGTCGAGCTGAGCGCGCTGCCGGAGGAGGCGCTGCTGCTGGCGCGCGGCGCGGCCGTCGCCGCAGACTTCTTCGAGCCGGCGCTCGCGGCGGTGGCCGCCGAGCTGGACGAGCCCGCCGCGCTGGCGGCGCTCGACGTGCTGACCGGGCACGACGTGGTGCGCGCCGGGACGGGCGGGCGGTTCAAGTTCCGGCACCCGCTGGTGCGGCACGTCGCGTACGCGTCGACGGCGGCGGGGTGGCGGCTCGCGGCGCACGAGCGGGTCGCGGTCCGGCTGGCGGAGCTGGGCGCCCCCGCGACGGTGCGGGCCCACCACGTGGAGCGGTCGGCCCGGTTCGGGGACCGGCGGGCGGCGGCGACGCTGGTGGAGGCGGCGCGCTCGGTCGGGCAGCAGGCCCCCGGCACAGCCGCGTACTGGCTGCAGGCCGCGCTGGGGCTGCTGCCGGACGAGCCGGCGGGCGACGGCGACTCGGGCGGCGACTCGGGCGGCGGGCCGGACCGCACAGAGCTGCTGCTGGAGCTCGCGCACGTGCAGGCCGTCAGCGGCCACGCGGAGGAGGGCCGGGAGACCGCGCGGACGCTGCTGGCGCTTCTGCCCGAGGACGACACCGTCCGCCGGGCGCGGACCGTGCACCTGTGCGCGGTGATGGACCGGCAGATCGGCCGCATCCACGAGGCGCGCGCGCTGGTGCTCGACGAGCTGCGCCGCCTCCCGGACCGGCAGACGCCCGAGGCGGTGCTGCTGCGGATCCGGCTGGTCGCCGACCGCATCCAGAAGGCCGATGACCGCGGGTCCCAGGCCGTCCTGGACACCATCCCCGAGAGCGCGCCCGAGTGGGGCGCGGGCCTGACCGCGGCGGTCGCGTCGATGCGGCCGATGGTGTCGTACGTCCGCGGCGAGATCGCCGAGGCGATCGCGTACGCGCGCGCGGCCGACGAGCGGTTCTCCGCGGCGGCCGACACCGACTTCGCCGACTGCCTCGACTGCATCACCTGGCTGGTGTGGGCGGAGCTGTTCCTCGGCATGTACGACAGCGCGCTGCGGCACGTCGACCGGCTCGTCGCGATCGCGCGGCGCACCGGGCAGCTGTACATCCTCGGCTACATGCTGGCCGGGCGGGCCCGCGGGCTCAGCCTGCTCGGCCGGTTCGAGGAGGCCGCGGCCGCCGCCGACGAGGCCGCCGCCGTGGGCCGCGACCTGCGCTCCCCCGAGGTGATCGCCTACGGGGCGACGCAGCGGTGCCTGATCGCGAGCTGGACGGGCGACCACGAGCGGGCGTCGGCCGCCGGGGACGAGGCCGTCTCCTGCGACACCGGGTCGGGCGAGTGGTGGACGCACATGGCGCCCGTCTCCCGCGCGTTCGCGATGATCAACGCGGGGGACCACGCGGCGGGCGCGGAGGCGCTGATCTCCGCGTGCTCGGCCGGCACCGGCGGGCTCGACTTCGGCACGCTGACGGCGTGCGCCGAGTCGCTGGCGCGGGTCCGCGCCGGGCAGGACGACGCCGACGACGCGGCCACCTGGGCGAACATCGCCGAGGAGCTGGCCAACCCGGCGCTGGAGGGGGACGTCGGGCTGGGCCGGCTCGCCCGCGCCCACGCCGTCCGCCTCACCGACCCCGCGCGTGCGGCGGGCATCGCGGGCGAGGCCGCCGCGCTGCTGGCGGCGGCGGGCCGAAGCCCGGAGGCGGGCCGCGCCGAACTCACCGCCGGGATCGCGCACGCCGCCGCCGGGGACCGTCCGGAGGCGCTGGACCGGCTGCGGGCCGCCGCCGCCGTCTTCGACGCCTGCGGCATGCGGGACCTGCACGCCGAGACCGTCCGGGAGCAGCGGCGCCTCGGCGTGCGGGTGCCGGGCGCCGGTGCCGGGAAGGGCGGGCGGCGCGCCCGGGCGAAGGCGTCCGCGGACGCGCCGTACGGGCTGTCGCCGCGCGAGCTGGAGATCGCCGGGCTCGTCGCCGAGGGCTGCAGCAACCAGCAGATCGCCGAACGGCTGTTCCTCAGCGTCCGGACGGTCGAGACGCACCTCACCCGCGTCTTCGCGAAGATCGGCGTCTCGTCGCGGGTCGGGGTGGCGACCGCCATGCAGCGTCCGGAGTGAAGCAACGCCCGGAGTGAACCGACGAGTCCCTTTCCGACTCTTATCTCACGTACGTGGTCACGGGCCGCACGCCTCACGATGCACGTAAGTACGGGTTCTCCACGATGCCGCGCCGACCTCGGCGTTTGGCAGGGTAGGGGCGTCCGGAGCCGGGAGGAAGGCCGCGAAGGAGGTGGGCACCCCATGAAGACGATCAGAACGGTCGACGCGGACGGGATCGCACGTTTCACGCACGACGGCGTCGCCGACGCCGAGGTGTCCGCGCATCCCTTCGCCACCGCCGACGGCCTCGGCCTCGCGCTGACCCGGTTCCGCCGCGCCGGCACCGCCCACGGCGGCACCGACGCCGTCCTGCTGGTGCACGGGCTGACGACGTCCAGCGACATGTACGTCATGCCCGAGCACACGAACCTGGTGAACGCGCTGCACGACGCCGGGTTCGGCGACGTGTGGGCGGTCGACTACCGGATGAGCGCCCGGTTCCCCTACAACGCGGAGACCCACCGCCACACCTTCGACGACGTCGCCCACTGGGACCACCCGGCCGCGCTGGCGGAGATGCGCCGCCACATCGGCGACGGCCGCCGCGTCCACGTCATCGCGCACTGCGTCGGGTCGGTGACGTTCTCGATGGCGCTGTTCGCCGGGACGGTCACCGGCGTGTCCAGCCTGGTGTGCAACAGCGTCGCGCTGACGCCCCGCACGCCGCCGTGGTCGAGGCTGAAGCTCAGGTACGGCCCAGCGCTGATGGAGTACGTCCTCGGCCCGCCGTACGTCGACCCCCGCTACGGGACGTCGCCGGTGATGACGCGCGGCTGGATGCTCGCGAAGGGGATCGCGCCGTTCCACCGCGACTGCGGCGAACCGGCCTGCCACATGCTGTCGTTCATGTGGGGCGGCGGGCGCCCGATCTTCTCGCACGACAAGATGTCGCCGGTCACGCACGCCCGGCTGACCGACCTGTTCGGCGCCTGCAACGTCCACTACTACCGGCACATGCACAGGATGGTGGAGGCCGGACGCGCGGTGCGGTACGCCCCTCGGGACCCGCGGCACGCGGACCTGCCCGTCGACTACCTCGCGGGCGCCGCGGACGTGACGACGCCGATCCTGTTCCTCACCGGAGACCGCAACCACGTGTTCACCGACTCCAACATCGTCTGCCACCGCGCGCTCGAATCGATCACCCCCGGGCTGCACGAGCTGGAGATCCTCCCCGGCTACGGCCACCAGGACCCCTTCATGGGCCGGGCGTCCGACACCGAGGTGTACCCGCGGGTCCTGGACTTCCTCAAGCGGAAGGCGGGCTGAGGGCATGGCGGCGGGAGAGCGGGCCGAGCACGTCGACGCGGTCGTCGTCGGCTCCGGGTTCGGCGGGTCGGTGGCCGCCTACCGCCTCGCGGAGGCGGGGCTGTCGGTGGTGCTGCTGGAGCGCGGGCAGCCGTACCCGCCGGGCAGCTTCCCGCGCTCGCCCCGGCAGATGAACCGCGCCTTCTGGGACCCGGCCGCCGGGCTGTACGGCATGTACGACGTGTGGAGCTTCAAGGGCTGCGACTCGGTGGTGTCGGCGGGCCTCGGCGGCGGGTCGCTGATCTACGCGAACGTCCTGCTGCGCAAGGACGAGCACTGGTTCGTCGACGAGCAGCCGATGCCGGGCGGCGGCTACGAGTCGTGGCCGGTCTCCCGCGCCGACCTGGACCCGCACTACGACGCCGTCGAGCGGATGATGGGCGCGACGCCGTACCCGCTCGACACGGCGCCGTTCAGCGACACCCCGAAGACGCACGCGATGCAGGACGCCGCGGCGGAGCTCGGGCTGCGCTGCGAGCTGCCGCCCCTCGCGGTGAGCTTCGCCGGCGAGCCGGGCGGGCGGCCGGGCGTCGGCCTGCCGATCGCCGAGCCGCCGTACGGCAACCTGCACGGCATGCCGCGCCGCACCTGCAAGCTGTGCGGCGAGTGCGACATCGGCTGCAACGAGGGCGCCAAGAACAGCCTCGACCACAACTACCTGTCGGCGGCCGCGCACCACGGCGCCGACATCCGCACCGCCCGCGAGGTGAAGGCGATCCGGCCCCGTCCCGGCGGCGGCTACGAGGTCGACTACGTGCACCACGCCGACCTGACCGTCCGCCGCAGGCCGGCACGGCAGCCGGTGGAGACGATCACCTGCGACCGGCTGGTCCTGGGCGCCGGCACCTACGGCACGACGTTCCTGCTGCTGAAGTCGCGGTCGGCGCTGCCCGGGCTGAGCGGGGCGCTCGGCTCCCGGTTCAGCGGCAACGGCGACCTGCTGACGTTCCTGCTGAACGCCCGCGACCGCGAGCGCGTCCGGCCGCTGGACGCGTCCCGCGGGCCGGTGATCACCAGCGCGATCCGGCTGCCCGACGAGGTCGACGGCGTCCCCGGCGCGGGCCGCGGCGCCTACATCGAGGAGGGCGGCTACCCGGGGTTCACCGACTGGATCGTGCACAGCCTCGACGTGGGCGACGCGGTCGAGCGGGCGGTGCGCTTCCTGTGGGACCGGTTCGTCGAGTTCTTCAAGGACGCCCCGGATACGAACCTCTCGCGGGAGATCTCGGACCTGATCGGGGACGGCGCGCTGACCGTCAGCTCGCTCCCGCTGCTCGGCATGGGCCGCGACACCGCCGACGGGCGGCTGCACCTGCGGGACGGGCGCCTCGCCGCCGACTGGACGACCGAGACGAGCGAGGAGCTGTTCACCCGCGTCCGCAAGACCATGCAGGGCATCGCGGACGTGCTGGGCGCCGAGTACGCAGACAACCCGATGTGGTTCCGCAAGCGGATCGTCACCGTGCATCCGCTGGGCGGCGCCCCGATGGCCGACCATCCGGGGCGGGGCGTCTGCGACGCCTTCGGGGAGGTCCACGGGTTCCCGGGCCTGTACATCGCCGACGGGGCGGCGATGCCGGGCCCGGTGGGTCCCAATCCCTCCCTGACGATCGCCGCGCACGCCGACCGCATGGCGACGCGGCTGCTGGAGGGCGCGACCCGCGCCGTCTCCGCGCCGGGGGGCGCGGAGGCGGCGGGGGACCCCGTTCCGGTCCTCACGGGGGCCGAGCCGGTCGGGGGGTCGACCGGCTCGCCGGATCGGGCGGGGAACGGCGCGGCGTACGCGCCGGAGTCGGGGAGCCGCGGCGGTGCCAGGGGACCGTCCGCCGCGGCGTCCGGCCGTACGCCGCCGCCGCTCGATGCGGCGGACCCCGCCGCGCCCGCGCCCGCGCGCGCCGGGGCGGCCGGCGCCGAGGCGACCTCGCTGTCGTTCACCGAGACGATGAAGGGGTTCGTCACCTACGGCGTCACCGAGCCGCGCGCCGGGGCGGTGCACCCGGGGCGCGAGCCGCTGTCGTTCCGGCTGACGATCACGGCCGACGACGTGGACCGGTTCCTGGCCGAGACCGAGCACGAGGCGCGCGCCGAGGGCTGGCTGGACGCCGCCGCGCACGGGGGCCGGCGGCCCGTCCGGTGGGGGCGGTTCAACCTGTTCGCGCCGACCGGCGACGAGGACCGGCGGCTGATGAAGTACCGGCTGTTCTTCACCGACGGCGAGGACCGGCCGCGCACGCTCACCGGCCGCAAGAACGTGCTGCACGGGCCGCCGACGCGGATCTGGCCCGACACCTCCACGCTGTACGTGCGGCTGCTGGAGGGGCACGTCCCCGAGGACGCCGAGGCGGACGCGGCGGTCGTCGCGGCGGGCGTCCTGCACATCGAGCTGGGCGACTTCGCGGAGCAGCTCACGACGTTCCGGACGTCCGGCCCGGACGGCGCGGGGAAGCTGCTGGACTTCGCCCGGTTCTTCGCCGGGGAGCTGTGGGAGGTGTACGGCCCCGAGTCCGATTAGGGGCCGTCCGAGGACGGGTGCGGGCCGAGGGAACTGCGGGGTGCTCTCGGCCCGTGCCTCTTTCCCGGGCGCGCCGGACGCGCCGGACGCGCCGGACGCGCCGGGTGCTACAGGTCGCCCGCGTCGCGGGCGGGGCAGTCCGGGGGGCAGTTCGCGGCGTGCTCGGGAAGCCGGCGCACGAACATCGTCAGCATCCGCCGGAAGACGAAGCCCAGGAGGGGCCCGGTGCCGGGGACGAGCGGTTCGAACGTCGCCCGCCACCGCAGGTCGGTCCCGGTGCCGTCCTCGTGCTCCTCCAGGTGGACGTCCGAGCGGTACCGGCGGACGGGCAGCCCGGACAGCGCGATGTAGGAGAAGCGCGTGTAGGGCTCGAAGGCGACGGTCTGCTCCTTGGCGGGCCAGATCTGCTTGACGCACCCGACCCCGTACGTGGTGGTGTCGCCCTTGCGGACCTGGCGGGCGGGCGTCGGGAACGGGCCCCACGCGCCCCACGCCTCCGGAACGGCGAGGTGCCGGAAGAGCACCTCGGGCGCGGCGGTCGCGGTGGCGGCGACCTCGATCTCCTGCGGCATGCGTGCCTCCCCGGATGGCGGTCCCCGGCACCGTACCGCGCCGGACCCGCGGCGTCAGCCCTCGCCGCCCCGCCGGCCGCCGGGCCGCTCGCGGGCCCGGAACGCGGCGGTCTTGACGCGGTTCTGGCAGGCGGTGGAGCAGAACCGGCGGGTGCCGTTGCGGGACGTGTCGACGTAGACGCGGTCGCAGCGGGGCGCGGTGCAGACGCCGAGCCGGTCGCGGAACTCGCCGCCGAGGACGATCGCGAGCCCGGTGGCGCACGGGGCGGCCCAATCGGCGGTGAGCGTGCCGCCGTCGCCGTGGAAGTGGACGTGCCAGGGTTCGCCGTCGTGGCGTGCCAGGCGGGGCCGGGCGCGGGTCTCGTCGAGCAGCCGGTTGACCTGCCCGGCGGCGGCGTCCAGGTCGCCGGCGGCGACGCCCTCGAAGACCGCGCGCAGGTCGCGGGCGACGGCCGCGAGCTCCTCGGCCTCGGCCGCGTCGGCCCGGGGGCGTTCCGGGCGCAGCCCGCGGAGCACGTTCGACGCGGCGGCGAGCCGGTCGGCGGGGGCGGGCAGCAGGTAGGGGCGGCCGCGCCGCTCCCCCTCGGTCAGCTCGTTGACCAGCTCGACGGCGGCTTCCACGACCGCATCGGTGTGACTGTTGAAGTCCACTTGACCAGTTACGCCTTCCCGTTTAGCTTGTAACTATCCAAAGGCTATACGACAGTTACGGGAGAGGTCATGACGCTGCTCGACCGGGAGACCGCCGACGCGTGGATCGCACGCTGGGACGTCCAGCAGGAGGGCTACGTCCCCGACCGCGAGGAGCGGTTCACCGCGCTGATCGACGCGCTGGAGGCCGCCGCCGGACGGCCCGACCCGCTCGTCCTCGACCTCGGCTGCGGGCCCGGCTCGCTCGCCGCCCGCATCCTGGACCGGCTGCCCGCCGCCACCGTCGTCGCGGTCGACGCCGACCCGCTGCTGATGGCGCTCGGCCGGGCCGCGCACGCGGGCCGGGACGGGCTGCGGTTCGAGGAGCTCGACCTGCGCGACGCCGGCTGGGCGGCGCGGCTGCGGCTCGACCGGCGGGCCGACGCCGCCGTCAGCACCACCGCGCTGCACTGGATCTCCGGCGCGGAGCTGCGCGTCACCTACCGCGAACTGGCCGCGGTGCTGCGGCCCGGCGGCCTGTTCCTCAACGGCGACAACCTGGCGGCCGAGGACGCCGCGCCCGGCCTGGCCCGGCTGGAGACGGCGCTGCGCGAGCGGGAGCGCGCCCGGCGGTTCGCGCCGGAGGGCGCGGGCGCCCCGGAGGACTGGGAGCAGTGGTGGGCGGCGATCGCGGCGGACCCGGCGCTCGCCGGGCTGCTGGACGAGCTGGGAGGGCGGGGCTGGTACGAGCGGGCGACGGCGCTGTTCGTCGCGTCGGCGGTGCGGGACGAGGCGTCGATCGCGCACGTGCTGGCCGCGACGCGCGACCCCGACGCGTGGATCTCGCAGCAGGCGGTGCGGCTGTCGGTGCGGTACGCGCCGGGGCCGGAGGCGCTGCTGGAGAGCCTGCTGGACGCGCCCGCGGCGATCCGCGCGGCGACGTACCGGGCCGTCCGCAAGCACCGGCGGCGCGACCTCGCGGACGCGCTCCTCGGGCCGGTCGCGGACCGGTGGGGCGAGGACGAGGCGGCGTCGCTGCTGCCCGCGTGCGGCCCGGAGGTCGCGGCGGGACGCCTCAGGGCGCTCGCGCACGCCGTCCCGAACCGGCACTCGCTGGGACGGGCGCACCCCGCGGCCGTCCTCGACCACGCCGAGGAGAGCCTGCGGGCACTGGCGGAGGGCGCGCGGGCGTCCTGGTGGCAGTGGCACGGGACGGGCGTCGCGGCGGCGGTGGAGCACGACCCGGCGCGCGTGGTGGGGCTGCTCGAGGAGTACTGGCACACCGGCGACCTGCCATGGGCGCTGCTGCCCGGGGTCGGGCGGCTGCTGGACGCGGAGCCGGAGCGGACGCTGCGGCTGCTGCTGGCGGACGGGCGGCGGGCGGGGGCGCTGGTGCGCCGCCGCGCGGTGCGGGAGCGGATCGTCCGGATCGGCGGGGACGCGCTCGCGGAGGCCGCCCGGGCGGTCCGGGGCGACGAGCACACGCTGCGGCTGCTGCTGAAGGCGGTGCCGCCGAGCGAGCGGGGCGCGCTGTTCGACACGGCGATGCGCGGCGTCGACCTGACCGCCGCCGTCCTCGGGGACGCGCTGCTGGACGTCCTGCCGCGGGACGTGCGGGTCCGGGAGGCGCGCCGGATGCTGGGGCTGCGCGCGGTCGCCGACGATCCGGCGCAGGTGCGGCGGGTGACCGCGTTCCTGCCGTTCGAGGAGGCGCGCCCGGTGCTGGCCGAGCTGATCCGGCGGCCGGACGCCGAGGAGCGCGCGGCGGGGTACGCGCTGCTCGTCCGCTGCGCGGGCCGCGAGCGGGACCCGGAGGCGCTGGGCGCGCTCCTGGAGTCGTTCGACCGGCTCCGCAACGAGCAGGACCCGGTCCGGCTCAGGGCGCTGGACGCGCTGGCGTCGGTCCCGGAGGGGCTGCTGCGCGCCGGGCACGCCGAGTCCGTCCGCCGGTTCGCCGAGGACGCGCTGGACGCCCGGGACTGCTCGTACACGACCCGGCAGAAGCTCGCCCAGATCGCGGTGGCGTTCGCCCGGCAGGGCGCGCTGCGGGACGAGGGCGACCTGGCGGTGTTCGGCGTCGGGCTGCTGGAGCGGGTGGTGGGGCACGCGGGGTTCGCGCACCTGCCCAGGCTCGACCGGGGGCTGCCCCGCGGGCAGGAGCACCGGCTCGTCGAGCATCTGGCGCCGCTGCTGGAGCGGGACGCCCGCCGCGACGACCACGCGCTCGCGCTGGCGCTCGTCCGGGCGCTCGGCCGCCGCGCCCACGGGGTGCCGGTGCTGCAGGACGCGCTGGAGAAGGCGCTCGACGCCACCGACGACCGGACCATCACCGCCGCGATCGCGCTGTGGCTGGAGCCGCCGGGGACGCGCGGCGAGCGGGTCGAGCGGGTGGTGGGCAAGGACCCGTCGGCCGTCGCGGTCCCGGCGGTGCTCGCCGCGATCGCGTCCGAGCGCACCGACCTGCTGCACCTGGTGCTGTCCGGGAACGCGGCCGGGCGGTTCCAGCGCGACGACGTCGCGTACGTCCCGCGGGCGGAGGGCGCGTGGACGCGGCGCTGGACGGCGCGGCAGCACGCCGCGTACCTGCGGCTGCTGGAGCGGGCGGCGGGCGACGAGGGCGCCGCGGAGTCCGCGCGGGCCGGGGCGGTCGCGGCGATCGCGGCGGTGCCGGGGACGGGCGCGGAGCGGCTGCGCCCGTACCTGGAGTCGGACGACGCGCACCTGCGGCGGGCGGCGCTGAGCGCGGCGCCGTGGACGTCGTCGCCGCAGGACGTCCTGCCCGATCTGCTGGCGCGGGCGTCGTCCGACGACGCGCACGTCGCCGTGTACGCGGCGGGACGGGCGGCGCGGTTCGTCCGGCCGAGCGCACTGGGGCCGCTGCTGCGGCCGGTGCTGGCGGACGGCAAGATCACCGCGCGGAAGGAGGCGCTGCGGATCCTGCTGCGGACCCGGGTGCCGGACGCGCTGTCCGTCGCCGCGGAGGCGTGGGACGACCCGCGCCAGCACCGGGACGTGCGCGCGGCGATCGCGTCGGCGCTCCGCCCGTACATCGCCGACCCGGTCGCGCGGCGCGTCCTGGCGGAGGCGGCGCAGGGGCCGCGGGACCTCGCGCGGCAGGTGCTCGGCGGGTGGCCGCACGAGATCGAGGAGCGGTACCGGGCGGAGTACGCGGCGCTGATCGTCCGGGTGGCCGGGTCGGACGACCCGGAGGCCGCCGACGGGGCGCTGGAGGTGCTGGGCCGGTGGGCGCCGTGGGCGCCGGAGGTCCCGGGGCTGCTCGCGGGCGTCCTCACCGATCTCGGGGAGACGCGCCGCTGGCGGGCCGCGATGCTCGCGCTGCTGGGCTGCGTGCGCGAGGGCCTGGGCGCGGACGAGCTGGGCGCCGCCGTCGCGACGCTCGCCGGGACGGGCGACGGCGCGAACGCCGAGGCCGAGCGCGACCTCCCGGCCGCGCAGCGGCTGGCCGCGCTGGTGTCGGCGATCCGCGGCGGCGCCGCGCGGGACCGCGCGGCGAGCGAGCCGGCGCTCGCCGCGGTCGCGGGGCGGCTCCCGGTGCCGCTCGCGCTCGAGCTGTCGGCCGCGACGCTCGACTGGGACGCCGACGAGGACGAGGTGGACGACGCCCTGGACGCGCTCGCCGACGGCTGCGCGGGACTCGGCGCCCTCGCCGCCGCGGCGGTCGCCGAGGCGCTCGCGGGCGGCGAGGACGACGACCTGCACTACGGCTACGTCGTGCCGGACGTGCCGGACGCCGAGGACGTCCACCCGCACGCCGCCCGGCTCGCGGCGCGGGGCGACCTCGCCGGCGGCCTGTTCGCGTGCGCGCTCGCCGAGCTGCACGGCGACGAGGCGGGCTGGCCGCGGGAGTGGCGGTCGCTGCTGCGGGAGCTGCGCGCCCACCCGGAACCGGACGTGGTGTTCACGGCACGGAGGATCCACACGGCCGAGGAGTGAGGCCGCCCGTACGGCTCGTCCGCCGGCATCCGCGCACGTCCGGCCGGGCGCCCGCGGAGGCCGGCGAACGCGCCCCACGGAACGATCTTGAGGGGGCGCCTAGCAAGCATTAGGTTGTCGACATGCGGGTTCTCGTCACAGGCGCCTCCGGGTTCGTCGGGTCGCACACCGTCCGGGCGCTCCTCGCGCGCGGCCACGCGCCGCGCGCGCTGGTGCGCGATCCGGGGAAGGCGGCACGGGTCCTCGGGGCGCTCGGCGTCGCCGACGGCGACGTCGAGTTCGTCCGGGGCGACATGCTGGACGCCGGGGCCGTCGCCGAGGCCCTCGAGGGCTGCGACGCCGCGATCCACGCGGCCGCCGCGATCGGCGTCACCGGCCACGGCCGCGACGTCGTCGACGCCAACGTCGCCGGGACGCGCAACGTCGTCGGCGGGGCCGTCGCCGCCGGGCTCGCCCCGGTGATCCACGTGTCCACGATCGGCGTGTTCGTCCCCCCGGCGGGCCCGCTGATCACCGCGGACGCGCCCCTCGCCGGCCCCCGCACCGGCTACGGGCGCTCGAAGGTCGCCGCCGAACGCTACGCGCGCGGCCTCCAGGACGACGGCGCGCCCGTCACGATCGTCTACCCGGGCGGCGTGTTCGGCCCCGACCAGCCCGTCCTCGACGCCCTGCCGGAGGGGCTCGTGGGGGCCCTGTCGAAGGTCTGGCCGCTGCCGGGCGGCGGCGTCTCCGTGCTGGACGTCCGCGACCTCGCCGAGGCCCTCGCCCGCGCCGTCGAGTCCCGGCAGGGCGCGAGCCGCTGGGTGCTGGGCGGCCGCTACCTCACGTGGCCGCGGCTCGCGGCGCTGTGCGGCGCGCTCACCGGCGTCCGGCCGCGCACCTTCCGCGTGCCGTCCCCGGTGATGCTCGGCCTCGGGTCCGCGCTCGACGCGGCCAAGCGCGTCCGGTCCTTCGACTACCCGCTGACGCGGGACGCGGCCGAGTTCATGGTGACGCTCGTCCCGACCGACGACCGCCCCATCCTCGACGCGCTCGGCATCACGCTGCGCCCCGTGGAGGAGACGGTCGCCGACGGGCTGCGCTGGCTCGCCGCGTCCGGGCACCTGGACGCGCGCCGCGCGGGACGGCTCGCGCCCCCGGCGGCGCACGTCCCCGCCGCCGAGCGCACCGCCGTCCAGCGGGTGCTGGGCCCCGTCTTCCACCGGGTCTCCGGGTCCGCCTGGTTCGCGAAGGCCGGGCCCCGGATCGTCCCGCCCGTCGACCGCACCCTCAACCGGCTGACCGGCGGCCGCCTCATGCTCGGGCAGCTCCTCGTGCCCAGCCTGATCCTCACCACCACGGGCGCGGTGAGCGGCCTGCCCCGCACGACCCCGCTGGCGTGCCTGCCCGAGCGGGACGGGTCGTGGCTCGTCGTCGGCTCCAACTTCGGCCGCGAGAAGCACCCCGCCTGGACCGGCAACCTCCTCAGGACGCCGGAGGCCGAGGTCCTGTTCCGCGGCCGCGCCGTCCCCGTCAAGGCGCACCTCCTCGACGACGACGAGCGCGCCGAAGCCTGGCCCCGGCTCGTCCGGGTATGGCCGGTCTACGACCGCTACGTGGAGCGCACCACCCGGCGGCTCCGCGTCTTCCGCCTCACCCCCCGCTGACCCGTCACGAACCGCGCAGGGACCGGGACAGCCGGCGGCCGAGGAGCAGGTACGCGAGGACGACCCCGGCGACGTTCAGGATCACGTCGTCGATGTCGAAGGCGCGGCCGACCACGAACGCGCCCTGCACCAGCTCGACCGCGAACGAGAACAGCGCCGTCAGCACGGCGAGCCGGACCGGGCCGCGCAGCCGCTTGGCGACCAGCGGCACCAGCACCCCGATGGGGGCGAGCAGGGCGAGGTTGCCGCCGAGCTGGAGCACCGCCTCCTTGGTCGGGCGGTCCAGGTAGAAGCGCAGGGAGTCGCCGGGCCGGAAGTTCGCCCCGGCCTGCCCCTCGTCGCGCACGGGCGTCAGCGTGAGCCGGAACGCGACGTAGCAGAAGCCGCCGAGCAACACGAGCGCCGTGACGGCGACGGCGGCGCGCAGCGCGAGGAGGTGCCGGGGGACGCGTTCACCGGGCGGAGCGGGCTGCCACATTTCGACCAACACGGCGCCCCTCCTCCCCCGCCCGCGCCCCCGCATGCCCGCCGGCGCGATTCGGACGTCCGATATGCCCCTCCCGGGCCGGACCGCGGGCAGGCGGACGCCCGCGGCCCGGCCGGGCCGCGGGCGTCCCGTCCCGTCAGGCGGCGACGGCCGTCGTGGCGGGCTCCAGCGCCAGGTCGAGGACCTCCCGGACGTCGCTGACGGTGAACACCGTCAAGCCGTCCAGCACCTCCTGCGGCACCTCCTCCAGGTCGGGCTCGTTGCGCTTCGGGACGATCGCGGTGGTGATGCCGAGGCGGCTCGCCGCCAGCAGCTTCTGCTTCAGCCCGCCGATCGGCAGCACCCGCCCGGTCAGCGACACCTCGCCGGTCATCGCGACGTCCGGCCGCACCGCACGCCCCGACAGCAGCGACGCCAGCGCCGTCGTCATCGTGATGCCCGCGCTCGGCCCGTCCTTCGGGATCGCGCCCGCCGGCACGTGGACGTGCACGCCGCGGTCCTTCAGGTCGCCGACCGGCAGCTCCAGCTCCGCGCCCCGCGACCGCAGGTAGCTCAGCGCGATCCGCGCCGACTCCTTCATCACGTCGCCGAGCTGCCCGGTCAGCGTCACCCCGGTGTCGCCGGTCTCCCGGTCGGCCAGCGACGCCTCGATGTACAGGACGTCCCCGCCCGCGCCGGTCACCGCGAGGCCGGTCGCGACGCCCGGCACCCCGGTGCGCCGCTCGCCCCGGCTCAGCTCCACCTCCGGCGTGAACCGCGGCCGGCCCAGGTAGTCCTTGAGGTCGTCGGGGCCGACCGAGACCGGCAGCGACGCCTTCTCCAGCGCGACGTTCGCGGCGATCTTCCGCAGCACCCGCGCGATCGACCGGTCCAGCGACCGGACGCCCGCCTCGCGGGTGTACTCGGACGCGAGCAGCCGCAGCGCCGCGTCGTCCAGCGCCACCTCCGACGGCTCCAGCCCCGCCTTGCCGAGCTGGCGCGGCAGCAGGTGGTCGCGGGCGATCGTCACCTTCTCGTGCTCGGTGTAGCCGTCGAGCTGCACCAGCTCCATCCGGTCCAGCAGCGGCCCCGGGATCGCCTCCACCACGTTCGCCGTCGCCAGGAACAGGACGTCGCTCAGATCGAGCTCGACCTCCAGGTAGTGGTCGCGGAACGTGTGGTTCTGCTCCGGGTCCAGCACCTCCAGCAGCGCCGCCGTCGGGTCGCCCCGGTAGTCGGCGCCGACCTTGTCGACCTCGTCCAGCAGGACGACCGGGTTCATCGACCCCGCCTCCCGGATCGCCCGCACGATCCGGCCGGGCAGCGCCCCCACGTACGTCCGCCGGTGGCCGCGGATCTCGGCCTCGTCCCGGACGCCGCCCAGCGCGACCCGGACGAACGTGCGGCCCATCGCCCGCGCGACCGACTCGCCCAGCGACGTCTTGCCGACCCCGGGAGGCCCGGCCAGCGCGAGCACCGCGCCGCTGCGCCGCCCGCCGACCACGCCGAGCCCCCGCTCCTCGCGGCGCTTGCGCACCGCCAGGTACTCGATGATGCGCTCCTTCACGTCGTCGAGGCCCGCGTGGTCGGCGTCCAGGATCTCCCGGGCGCCCGCGATGTCGTAGGCGTCCTCGGTCCGCTCGTTCCACGGGATGTCGAGGACGGTGTCGAGCCAGGTGCGGATCCAGCCGCCCTCCGGCGACGCGTCCGACGACCGCTCGAGCTTGTCGACCTCCTTCAGCGCGGCCTCCCGCACCTTCTCCGGCAGGTCCGCCGCCTCGATCCGGGCGCGGTAGTCGTCCTCCTCGTCGGCGGGGTCGCCGTTCAGCTCGGCCAGCTCCTTGCGGATGGCCTCCTGCTGCTGCCGCAGCAGGAACTCGCGCTGCGTCTTCTCCATGCCCTCCTGCACGTCCTTGCGGATCGTCTCCGCGACGTCCAGCTCGGCGAGGTGGTCGCGCGCCCAGCCGATCACGAGGGTGAGCCGCTCGACGACGTCCGTCGTCTCCAGCACCTCCACCTTCTGCTCGTCCGACAGGTAGGGCGCGTACCCCGCGTTGTCCGCGAGCGTCGACGGGTCGTCGATCTGCTGCACCACGTCGACGACCTGCCACGCGCCGCGCTTCTGCAGGATCGCGCTGACGAGGCCCTTGTACTCCTTCGCCAGCTCCTGCGCCCGTCCGGACGGCGCCTGCTTCTCGATCAGGGTCCCCTCGACCCACAGCGCCGCGCCCGGCCCGGTCGTCCCCGTGCCGATCCGCACCCGGGCGACGCCGCGCACGACGGCCCCCGGCTCCCCGCCGGGCAGCCGCCCCTCCTGCTCGACCACGCCCAGGGTCCCGACCGCCGCGTACTGCCCGTCCAGCCGCGGCACCAGCAGCACCCGCGGCTTGCCGGGCGTCCGTATCCCCGGCCCCTTCGTCTGCGCCACCGCCCGCGCCGCCTCGATGGCCGCCCGCACCTCCGCGTCGCCGGACAGGTCGAGGGGCACCACCATGCCCGGCAGAACGGCCCCGTCGTCCAGGGGCAGCACCGGCAGCGTCAGGGTCTCGCTCATGCTCACTCCAAGTCCGTGTCCCACCGGCCCCTCGGGAGGACCGGCGACCCAACTCCAGAAGGTTGAGTCATCCACACTCAAGAAAACGGAGCAGCATTTTGTTTCCTCCCCCCGTTCGCTCTCAGCGATCAACGCCGGAGCCCCCCGTTCACGACACTGGGGGCATGCCCTTCGAGCACGCCCCGTGCCGTCTCGTGCAGCCAACGGCGGCGCTGCGGGAGTCATTCCTCGCGGGCGAACTGGCCGACTGCCGCGCCGAGGGGACGTCCGCCGCATGGCTCGCGCCCGCCTTCGCCGACTTCCGCGCGTTCGTCGCGGGACGGCGCGGCGTCCACGTCCGCTGGGGCGTCCCGACCACGACGTTCTGGTACGTCGCGGGCGGGCACTACCTCGGCACGCTGATCCTCCGCCACCGGCTGACGGCGGCCCTCGCCGACGCGGGCGGGCACGTCGGCTACCACGTCGTGGCGCCGTGGCGCCGGCGCGGCCACGCGACCCGGATGCTCGCCGCCGGTCTGGACGAGTGCGCCCGGCGCGGCCTCGCGCGCGTGCTGGTGACCTGCGCGCCGGGCAACGAGGCGTCCCGCCGGGTCGTCCTCGCCAACGGCGGCGTCCCGGCCGGGCGGAAGCGCGGCGAGGACCGGTTCTGGATCGCCCTCGACGACGGCCCCGCGAGCCGGAAATCGCGTTGCGGGTGAGGTGGGAGCGTGGCAGGTTGCCGATGACGGCGGCCGGTGCACGTAGCGGGCCGGACGCGCCGGTCGAGCGTGCGCCGCTAGCTGAGGGGGAACCGTGACGAACTGCCCCGAATGCGGCGGCCCCGGTCCCTGCGACGACCTGTTCCAGGAGCTGCTGGCGCTCGACCACTCGCGGCGCGAGCCGTGGGGGCCGCTGCACGGCGTGTCCGTCGCGTGCTTCGTGTACCAGCATCCGAGCCGGCTGGTGTCCGCGCCGCCGTTCGGCTGGACGATCCTGGACGCCTTCCTGCGGGACGGACGGGCGGGCGCCGAACGGGTCGTGTCCGGATTCCGGCGCGCGAACTCGCACCGCCGCCGCGAGGGCCCGGCCACGGACGCGCGGGCGCCCTCCGGGACGCCGCCCGCGCGGTTCGCCGTCACCATCGCCGAGGTCGCGGTCGACGGCACGTTCCCCGCGGACGGTTTCCCCGACCGCGTCCGGGAATGGGCGGCCGCGACCGTCGAGGCGTGGACGGCGCGTCCGGAATGACGCGGGGAAAACCGTTTCTCAAGGGGAGAGCCCGCGCGAATAATGGGCTCGGTGACCCTCACTAACTGGCCTTTGTACGGGCTCGTCCTGCGGACGCCCCGGCTGGAGTTGCGCCTGCCCGACCTGCGGGAACTCGACTCCGCGGGCGACCTGGCCGCCGAGGGGGTCCACGATCCGGCGGCGATGCCCTTCGCGACGCCCTGGACGGACGCGCCCCCGGCGGAGCGCGGGCGGGCGCACATGCAGTTCCACTGGCGGCAGCTCGCGGAATGGACGCCCGAGAACTGGACGCTGCAGCTCGCCGTGTTCCTCGACGGCCGGACGGTCGGCGTCCAGAGCGTCGGCGCCCGCGACTTCGCCGTGGTGCGGGAGGTCGGGACCGGCTCGTGGCTCGGGCGCCGCTTCCAGGGGCGGGGCGTCGGCACGGAGATGCGCGCGGCGGTGCTCGCGCTCGCGTTCGAAGGGCTGGGCGCCGAGACGGCGGTGAGCGCGGCGTTCGCCGACAACGCGGCGTCCGTCGCGGTGTCGCGGAAGCTCGGGTACGAGCCGAACGGGACCGAGCGGGTGCGGGTGCGGGACGAGCGGCGCATCGACCGGCGGTTCGTCCTCGATCGGGCCGGGTGGGAGCGGCACCGCACGGTGGACGTCGAGATCCGCGGGCTCGCGTCCTGCCTGCCCTTCTTCGGCGTCTGAGTTTATTGTCGGCGGCATGGCGGACGTCGAGGTGTTCCAGGGGCAGCGGCCCCGGCTGATGGGGCTCGCGTACCGGATGCTGGGGTCGGCGGCCGAGGCCGAGGACGTCGTGCAGGACGCCTACCTGCGGTGGAGCCGGGCCGACCGGGTCGAGGTGCCGGCGGCGTGGCTGACGACGGTGGTGACGAACCTGTGCCTCAACCGGCTGTCGCTGGCGCGGGTGCGGCGGGAGAGCTACGCGGGCCCGTGGCTGCCGGAGCCGGTGCTGACCGCGGACGGGGCGCTGGGGCCGCTGGAGACGGTGGAGCAGCGGGAGTCGGTGTCGCTGGGCGTGCTGGTGCTGCTGGAGCGGCTGTCCCCGGCGGAGCGCGCGGTGTTCATCCTGCGGGAGGCGTTCGGGCATCCGCACCGGGAGATCGCGGAGATCCTCGGCATCGGGGAGGACCATTCCCGCCAGCTCCACCGGCGGGCGCGCGCGCACGTCGGGGAGGACGGCCGGAGGCGGGACGTCGACGCCGGGCGGCACCGGCGGATCGTCGAGACGTTCTTCGGGGCGACGCTGGACGGGGACGTCGCGGCGCTCGAGCGGCTGCTGGCCGAGGACGTCGTCGCGGTGGCGGACGGCGGCGGCGAGGCGTCGGCCGCGCGGCGCCCGATCGCGGGGCGCGCGACCGTCCTGCGGTACCTGCGCGGGCTGGGGCGGCGCCCGGAGGCGGCGCGGGTGACGAGCCGGGTCGCGGAGGTCAACGGGGAGCCGACCGTCCTGTTCTGGGTCGGGGACGCGCTGTCCGGCGTGCTGTCGGTGCAGGTCGAGGACGGGCGGGTCGCCCGCGTGCGGATCGTCCTGGCGCCGCGCAAGCTGGCGTTCGTCGCCGCGCAGCTCGTGTGAGCGGCGTCACGCGCGCGGGCCGTCACGGATCGGGGCCCTGACCGGTTCAGCTTCCGGAACTCGAGCGAGGAGGAAGCATGACTCACCGCATCGTGGTGCTCGGCGCCGGGTACGCGGGGCTGGGCGCGGCCAAGCGCGCGGCCCGGACCGCCGGACCGGACGCCCGGGTGACCCTCGTCAACGCGTCCGACCGCTTCGTCGAGCGGGTCCGGCTCCACCAGTTCGCGGCCGGGCAGGACCCCGCGGACCTGCCGCTCGCGGGCCTGCTCGACGGGACGGGCGTCGAGCTCGTCGTCGCCCGCGCGACGGGCCTCGACGCGGGCGCCCGGACCGTCCGCCTGGACGGCGCCGCGGACCTCGGCTACGACACGCTCGTCTACGCGCTCGGCAGCACCGCCGACCTGGACGCCGTGCCGGGGGCGCGCGAGCACGCGCTGGGGATCGCGCGGAAGGCGGACGCGGGGCTCCTGCGGGAGCGCCTGCCGGAGCTGGGGTCGGTGGCGGTGGTCGGCGGCGGCCTGACCGGGATCGAGACGGCGGCCGAGCTCGCCGAGGCGCGGCCGGGGCTGCGCGTCGAGCTCGTCACCGCCGGGCCGCTCGGCGAGGGCCTCGGCCCCCGCGCGCGCCGCCACGTGCACCGGGCGCTGGCGCGGATGGGCGTCGCGGTGCACGAGGACGAGCGGGTCGCGACCGTCGCCGCGGACGGCCTGCTGCTGGCGGACGGCCGCGACCTGCCGGCGGACGCGGTCGTGTGGACGGCGGGCTTCCGCGTCCCGCCGCTGGCCGCCGACGCGGGACTGGAGGTGGACGAGCGCGGGCGCGTCCGCGTGGACGGGGCGCTCCGGGCGCGGAGCCACCCGGAGGTGGTCGCCGTCGGGGACGTCGCCGTGCTGCCGGTGCGGGGCCGCGCGGCGCGGATGTCCTGCCAGATCGGCCTGCCGATGGGCCTGCACGGCGGGGCGGCCGCGGGGGCGCTCGCCCGGGGCCGCGAGCCGCGGCCGGCGAAGCTGCGCTACATGTCGCAGTGCGTCAGCCTGGGGCGCCGCGACGGCGTCGTCCAGTTCACCCGGGCGGACGACACGCCCATCGAGCGGGCCGTCCTGACGGGGCGCTCGGCGGCGCGGGTGAAAGAGGCCGTCGTGCGCGGCACGGTGTTCGCGATGCGCCGCCCTAACGTGGCGGCGGCGGGATACTGACGAGCAGCGCGGTGACGTTGTCCGCGCCGCCCGCGTCCAGCGCGCGCCCGACCAGGGCGCGCGCGTCGTCCAGGGGGCTCCCGCCCGGCATGGCGGCGCGCAGCGGGGCGGGGTCGGGCAGGTACCGCCACAGCCCGTCGGTGCAGAGCAGGAGGCGGCCCGCGCCCGCGGGGCGCAGGCTGCGGCAGCGGGGCTCCGGCTCGCCCGCGTCGGCGCCGAGCCAGGCGGCGATCGCGTCGTGCTCCCCGACGTCGTCCTCGGTGAGCGCGGTGCCGGGCCCCTCGTCGGGGAGCCAGTAGGCGCGGCTGTCGCCGATCCAGCTCGCCCACAGGCCGTCCGGTCCGGCGACGCCCGCGACGTACGTGCACGCCGGGGCGGACCGGGCGGACGCCGCGAGCGCGGCGACGGCGCGGCCCGCGCGGGCGGCGGCCTCGTCCAGCGCGGTCTCGGGCAGGACGCCGGCGGGGAGCCGGGCGGCGAGGACGGCCGCGGCCGTGTCGGCGGCGACCCGGGCCGCCCGGTCGGCGCGGGGCGCCATGGAGACGCCGTCGCAGACGACGCCGATCGTCCACGGCCCGGCCGCGACCAGGGCCATCGCGTCGGCGTTGACGTCCCGGCGGCCGCGGTCGGCGACCCCGGCGGCGCCGGGGACGGCCGTCTCCAGGTGGGCGCGGTAGGCGGGCTGCGCGGCCCCGCAGTCCCAGCAGCGGCCGTCGGGCGCGACGGTACCGCCGCACTCGGCACAGGGCATGACGGGAAAATAGCTTGCCTGACGGGCGAACCGCATGAGAACGTGCGTCCGCTCCCACGAGAGGACGATCGATGCGCCACCCGGTTCTCCGCACGACCGCGACCGACGCCTCGGCGGCGGAGCGCGCCGCGCCCTGACCGGGCGCGCGGCACGCGCTCCCGGCGCCGAGGCGAGCCCCTGACGGCCTGTCTCTCGCGGAGCCCGGCGGCTCCGCCGTGTCGAATCGTGGAGTCCCGTGTCCTCGCACGCCCCTTCCGCGGCGCCCGCGCGCCGCGGCGAGCCGGCCCCGCTCGGCCGCCGGCTCGTCCTCCTTCTCGCGCTGACCTGCGGTGTCGCGGTCGGCAACCTCTACTTCCCGCAGGCGGTCGGCCCGCTCGTCGCGGACGGTCTCGGCGTCTCCCCCGGCACGGCGGCGCTGGTGGCGACGGCCGCGCAGTTCGGCTACGCGGCCGGAAACTTCCTGCTGGTGCCGCTCGGCGACCGGATCCCGCACCGGACGCTGATCGTCGTGCTGCTCGTGCTGACCGGGATCGGGCTGCTCGCGGCGGCCGGGTCCCCGGCGCTGCCGCCGCTGCTCGGCGCGAGCGCGTTCGTCGGGATCACGACGGTGGTCGCGCAGGTGATCGCGCCGATGGCAGCCGGGCTGGTCGCCGACGAGCGGCGCGGCGCCGTGCTGGGGACGCTGCTGAGCGGGTCGATCGGCGGGATGCTGCTGGCCCGCGCCTTCGGCGGCGTCATCGGCGACCGGCTGGGCTGGCGCGGCCCGTACGTGGTGTCGGCGGCGGCCGCGCTGGTGCTGGCGGCCGTGCTGGCGGCCGCGCTGCCGGCGGCGCGGCCGCCCGCCCGGGTGCCGTACCGGACGCTGCTCGCGGCGGCGCCGCGGCTGCTGCGGCGCGAGCCGGCGCTGCGGCGTTCGTGCCTGTACCAGGCGGCCGTCTTCGGCGGGTTCCAGGCGGTGTGGACGGGCGCCGCGCTGTACCTGACGGGTCCCGAGTACCGGCTGGGGGCGTCCGCCGTCGGCGTCCTGGCCCTGGTCGGCGGGGTGACGATGGCGTGCACGCCGGCCGCCGGACGCCTCGTCGACCGGCGGGGCGCGGACGCGGTGAGCCTCGCCGCGATAGCGGGGACGATCGCGGCCGCGGGCGTCCTCGCGCTGGGCGTCCTCGGCGGCACGGCGGGGCTCGTGGCGCTGGGGGCGGGCACGCTGCTGCTCGACGTGGCGATGCAGGCGGGGATGGTCGCGAACCAGGCGCGGATCTTCGCGCTCCGGCCGGACGCGCGCAGCCGGATCAACACCGCGTACATGACGTGCGCGTTCCTCGGCGGCAGCGCCGGCTCGTGGCTGGGCGCCCGCGCCCACGCGGCGTTCGGCTGGCCGGGCGTCTGCGGGCTGGTGGCCGCGCTGGCGGCGGCCGCGCTGGCCCGCCACCTCCACCACCTGTGGAGTTCTCATTATCGATAATGATAAAGTGCGTCCGTGAGCACATCGAAGGAGCGGTGGGAGGAGCTGGCGCTCCATCCGGTACGGCTGCGGATCCTCCGCTCGGTCGCCGGCGGGCGCCGCACGACGCGGGAGATCGCCGCGCTGCTGCCGGACGTCCCGCAGGCGACCCTGTACCGGCACCTGGCCGCGCTCGCCAAGGGCGGCCTGCTGGAGGCGACCGAGGGGCGGCGGATCGGGCAGGAGCGCGTCTACACGATGCCGCCCGGCGGCGCGGTGCTCGGACCCGAGGAGCTGGCCGCGGCGACCGCCGAGGACCACGGGCGGTACTTCACCGCGTTCGTCTCCAGCCTCCTCGCCGACTTCTCCCGCTACCTGGCGCGCGACGAGATCGACCTCGTCGCCGACGGCGTCGGCTACCAGCAGGCCGTCCTGCACCTGGACGACGCGGAGTTCGCCGAGTTCGCGCGCGGCTTCGCCGAACTCGTCGGCCCGCTCACCGCGAACGAGCCGGGCGGGGGACGGACACCGCGCCTGCTCGCGACCGTCCTCATGCCCGTCGCCCCGCCCGACGACCCTGCCGAGGAAGCCCCCGAGGAAGCCCCCGAGGAAGCGCCCGCCGGCGACCCCGGCGAGGCCCCCGACGACACCTGACGGCCCGGACCCGGGCCGCGACGAGAAAGGCGATGACATGGCCGAAGTGAAGGTCGCCCGCGACCGCATCGACATCGAGTTCGGCAGGTGGGAACGCACCTGGACGGGCCGCGGCCGGGTCACCGTCCCGCTCGCCGCCGTCGACGGCGCCGCGTGCGTCGACCGGCCGCTGCGCGTCCCGCGCGGTACCCGGCGCGGCTGCCACGTCTCCGGCGTGGCGAAGATCGGCGTCTGGGGGCTCGTGCGCGGCCCGCGCCGGCTCGTGGCGGTGCGGCGCGGACGCCCCGGCCTGCACCTGACGCTGAACCGGGAGCTCGCCGGGGACGACTTCGACGAGATCGTCGTCTCCCACCGGGACGCGGCGGGGCTCACCCGGCGCATCCACCGCGCCGCCGCGGACCGCCGGGGCCGGACGTGACGGGCCCGGACGCGACGGGCCCGGACGCGACGGGCCCGGACGCGACGAGCTCGGACGCGACCGGGCCGCGGATCGAGGTGTCCGGGCTGACCAAGCGGTTCGGCGACGTCGTGGCCGTGGACGGCGCCGGCTTCACCGTCGAGCCCGGCCGGGTCACCGGCTTCCTCGGTCCGAACGGCGCCGGGAAGACCACGACGATGCGGATGATCGTCGGGCTGGTCGCGCCGACGTCCGGGACGGCGACGGTCGGGGGGCGGCGCTACCGCGACATCCCGAACCCGTCGGCGACGGTCGGCGCGGTCTTCGACGCCTCGACGTTCCACCCGGCGCACACGGCGCGCGACCACCTGCGCGTGTACGCGGCGATGGGCGGGCACCCGGACGGGCGCGTCGACGAGCTGCTCGGCGTCCTCGGGCTCGCCGCGGCGGCGGACCGCCGGACCGGCGGCTTCTCCACCGGCATGCGGCAGCGGCTGAACCTCGCGACCGCGCTGCTGGGCGACCCGCCGGTGCTGCTGCTCGACGAGCCCGGCAACGGCCTGGACCCGGAGGGCACGGCGTGGCTGCGGACGTTCCTGCGCCGCCTCGCGGGCGAGGGCCGCACGATCCTGTTCTCCAGCCACGCGCTCGGCGAGGTGCGGCAGATCGCCGACGACGTCGTGGTGATCCGCGGCGGCCGGGTCGTGGCGGCCGGGGCGCTGGACGGCCTCGCGGGCGCGGCGCCCGTCGTCCTGGTCCGCTCGCCGGACGCGGCCGAGCTCGCGCGGACGCTCGTCCGGGAGGCGCCGCCCGGACGTCCCGTGCGCGCCGAACCGGCCGGGCCGGACGCGCCCGAGGAGCTGCGGGTGCACGGGCTGGACGCCCCGGGCGTCGCGGCCCTCGCCGCCGCGCACGGGTTGCGCGTCCACGGCCTGTCCACCGAGGAACTCGATCTGGAGCGGCTGTTCCTGGAACTCACCGGAGGGGCGCGATGAGCCGGCTGGTCAAGGCGGAGTTCCGCAAGCTGCTCGCCACCCGGGTCTGGCTCGGGATCCTGCTGCTCGGCGGGCTCGCCGGGGGCGGCCTCGTCGGCGTGCTGACCGCCGTCGGCCCGGAGAACTTCGACCCGCCGATGCCGGGCCTGCACACCGAGGAGGGCGTCCGGTCGGTCCTGGGGATGCTCGGGTTCACCGCGCTCGTCCCGGCCGCGGTCGGCACGCTGGCGATGGCGTCGGAGTACCGGCACCGGACGGCCGACGCCACGTTCCTGTTCGCGCCGCGCCGCGGGCGGGTCCTCGCGGCGAAACTGCTGGTGCACGGCGCCGCCGGGGCCGGGTACGGGGCGGTGCTCGCGGGCACGGCCGCCGCCGCGTTCTTCGGCGTCGCCGCGGCGAAGGGCGTCGACCTGGGGCTGCCCGCCGGGACGATCCTCGCCCTGCTCGCCCGCATCGGCGTGGCGATGACGGTGTACACGCTGCTCGGCATCGGGATGGGCGCGCTGATCCCGAACCGGACGGCGGCGCTCGGCGTCGTCATCGGCTACCTGTACGCGGGCGAGACGCTGCTGATGATGGTGCCGGGCGTCCGGTGGCTCTACCCGTGGCTGCCGGGCGGGGCGACCGCGGCGCTGACCGACTTCACCGCGGTCGCGGACGCCCTCTCGCAGCAGATGGCGACCGATCCCGTCCGGCTGCTGCCGCCGGTGGCGGGCACGCTCGTCCTCCTCGGGTACGCGGCCCTCGCCGCGGCCGCCGCCGTCGCGGCGCCCCTGCGCCGCGACCTCACCTGACCCGGCCCCGGCCCCGGCCCCGGCACGGGGGCCGGGGCCGGGCGGCCGGGCGGTCAGGCGATCAGGCCCGGGATGGTGCTCGGGGACGCCTCGCCGCCGGCGGCGCGCCGCGACTCGTCGGCGGCCCACTTGAACACGCCGGTCGCCATCAGCGACGGCTCGGCGGCGGCGCGGGCGGCGTACACCTCGGCGCGGGCCCCGTGCAGCGCGGCGTCCTGCGGGTCGGCCAGCACCGCCGTCTCGGCGAGGTGCGCGGCCAGCCGCAGGTCGCCGTCCGCGGCGGCGCGGCGGGCGGCGTCGGCGACCTTCGCGGCGCCGCCCGCCAGGTCCGCGACGGCCCGCGCCACGGCGGCGTCCGGGGCGGGCTTGAGGTGCGCGGGGTTGCCGTCGTACCAGCCGCCGTACATGCGCCACAGGTTCCGGACGATGAACTCCGGCTCGTCGTACTTCGCCTGCAGGTAGACGCGGTCGGCGAGGTGCGCGGGCGGCGTCACCGCGTGGACGATCTCGTCGAGGCGGCGGCCCTCGTTGAGCAGGCCGAGCGTCTGGTCGACGATGCTCTCCAGCCACTCGGCGGTCTCCAGCAGCGCCTGCTCGATCCGGTCGGCGCCGAAGACGGGGGCGCCGTGCGACGGCATCATGATCTCGGCGCCGAGCGCGGCCATGCGGCGCAGCGCGTGCGCCCACTCGCGGGGGTAGCGCTGCACCTTCTGCGGGTTGCCGCAGTTGGGGGCGAGCCAGATGAACAGGTCGCCGGGCAGGAGCAGCCGGTGCTCGGGGACGTACGCGACGGCGGCGTCGTCCGTCTCGCCCTTCGCGTGGAACAGCTCGAACGTGAGGTCGCCCCGGGTGACGGTCAGGGCGTCGCGGAACGTCACGTCCGGGTGCCGGTACTCGGTGGGCCAGCGCAGGCCCGGGATCTGGAACTGCCGCTGGTTGATCACCGCGTTGTACCCGGCGGTGAGGGCGTACCGGTCGAAGCGGTCCCGGACGTTCTCGTGCGCGACGACCTGGGCGCGCGGGCCGTCCTCGGCGTCGAACGGGTCCATGCCCATGACGTGGTCGACGTGGCCGTGCGAGTAGAACGCGAGGCTCAGCGGGTCGGACGTCCACTCGCGGATCCGGGCGTGCATCTTCCCGGCGTACGCCTCGTTGCCCGTGTCGAACAGGATCAGCTCGCCGCGCGTGCGGAACGCGATGACGTTGCCGAACCCGGGCTTCCAGCCGAGCCCGTCGGCGATGTCGATGACGCCCTTTCCGCCCATCCCGGTGTTGGCGATGCTGTCGTCGCTCTCGCCGGACCACACCTTGTCGGCGTATTCCCTGATGTTCATATCTGTCCTTTCGTCAGTGCGCGGGAACCGCCGCCCGCGGGGCGCGCCGCGTCGAGCGCGGCGCGGTCGCGGGCGGGGCGCACGAAGGCGGCGGCCAGCAGACCGCCGACGATCATGAGTGCGGCGCCGAGGTCGAACGCGTGGCGGAAGCCGGCCTCGGCCGTCCCCGCGGCGTCCACGACCGCGCCGGTGAGCACCGGGCCGAGCGCCCCGGCGAGGGACGCCAGCGCGGTCACCGTGCCGAGGACCGCGCCGCGCTGCCGGACGGGCGCCAGCTCGGCCGCCGCGGCCTGCATCAGCCCGAAGAACGCGTTGCCGAACGTGTAGGCGACCATCAGCACCGCGACGAACGCCGCTCCCCCGCCCGACCGGGTGACCAGCAGCATCGCGGCGCCCGACAGGACGACCGCGGCGCCGCCGAGGTACCCGAGCGCCGCGCGGCTGGACCGTCCGGCACGCGTCATCCGGGTCGAGGCGTAGCCGATGGACAGCATCACGACGATGCCGACGACCTGCGTCGCCGCCGTGACGAGGCTCGCCCGCTCCAGCTCCATGCCGTGCACCCGCTGCAGGTACTGCGGCAGCCAGGTGACCGCGACCGCCATCGACCAGTACGCCGCGAAGCCCGCCGCGAGGCCGCCCAGGACGGTGCCGCAGGTGATCATCCGCAGGAACGGGAAGCGCGGGCCGTCCGCCGCCGCGCCGCGCGCGGAGTACCCGCCCTCGCCGCCCTTCGCCAGCCACAGCGCGACCCACAGCACCCCGAGCAGGCCGGTCGCCAGGAACGCCGACCGCCAGCCGGCGCTCGTGATCAGCGCCGCCAGCGCCGGCGCGCCGAGCGCGACGCCGAACGCGCCGCCGGTCGCCAGCAGCGTGCTGGGCAGCGCCCGCTCCCGGTCGGGGAACCAGCTGAACGCGGTGTGGTTCGCCATCGCGAGCGCGGGGCCCTCGGCCATCCCGAGCGTCACCCGGGTGACCATCAGGGTGAGCAGGCCCGCCGCCGGCAGGGCGACCGCGAGCTGCGAGGCGCTCCACACCGCGACCAGGCCGACGAGCAGCCATCTGACGGGCAGCCGGTCGGCCAGGAACCCGACCGCGACGCCCGAGACGCTGAACAGCAGGAAGAACACGCTGCCGATCGAGCCGAACTCGGTGTCGGTCAGCCGGAGTTCCGCGCGGATGTGGTCGCCGGCGAGGCCCAGCACCGCCTTGTCCATGAAGTTGATCATCATGAACAGGACGAGCAGGACGACGACCGTCCACGCCCGGCGGGAACGCGACGCGTCGGGTTGCGGGGGTTTCGCGGTGGATGCCATGCGTGCTCCGTCCGTTCTGGTACGGATCACCCTTCCTCGCGGACGCGGGCCTCCACAATCGGCGACCGTCCCTTGTTCACCCCGGGATCGCTGTGACATGTCACAATCACGCTGAAGGGGGGCCGGTCATCGACGAACGGGAGGCGCGGCGCATCGCGGCGGCGGTCGCGGCGCGCTGCGAGCCGAAGGTCAACCGGCTCGCGCGCGAACTGGCCGAGCGGCGGTTCGCCGCCATCCCCGACTACGCCGACCTGCCCGCGGACATGCGCGACCTCGAGATCGCCGCCACCGCCCGGTTCGCGATCCGCCAGTTCCTGGACCTGCTCGGCGGGACCCCCGCCGACCGCGACGACCGGCGCCTCTTCCTCGAGCGGGCCGCGCAGCGCGCCGAGGAGGGCGTCGGCCTGTCCACCCTCCTGTCGACGTACTACATCGGCGCCGAGCTGATCTGGGACGCGCTCGTCGCCGAGGTGCGGCCCGCCGAGCGGGACGCGCTCCCGCTGCTGGCCCGCCTGCAGATCCGCGAGACCAACCGCGTCGTCGCCGCCGTCGCCGACGCCTACCAGGCGGCGCAGGCCGCCGTGCAGGACGAGCGCCGCGACGCCCTCCGCGAGATCGCGCGGGCCCTCGTCGCGGGCGAACCGGCGCGCGCCACCGCCGAACGCTACGGCGTCCCGCTGCCCGACTCCTTCCTCGTGCTGAACCTGCCCCTGCCCGACCGCCCCGCCGGCGTCGCCGAGCGCCGCCTGCAGCGCCGCGTCCGCGCCGCCGTGGAGGGGTTCGCGGGCGGCGCGACCCTCACCCATCTCGACGGCCGCGGCGTCCACGTCCTGCTGCCCCTCCGCGCGGCCGACCGGATGGACGAGCTCCGCCGCGCCCTCGGCCGCGCCGAGCCCGCCGCCGTCGGCGCGGCCCGCGCCCGCGCCGCCGACGTCCCCGGCGCGTCCGCGCGGGCCGCCCGCATCGCCCGGATCGCCCGCGCCACCGGGCGTCCGCCCGGCGTCTACGAGCTCGGCGACGTCCTGCTCGACTACCACCTGAGCGGCGCGCCGGACGGCGGTCCCGCGCTCGCCGCGGTCCTCGACCCGCTCGACGGCCACCCGGAGCTCCTCGAGACCCTCCGCGCCTTCCTCGACCACGACCTCGACCGGCGCCGCACCGCCGCCGCGCTCGCCGTCCACCCGAACACCGTCGACAACCGCCTCGCCCGGACGTCCCGGCTGATCGGCGTCGACCCCCGCACGACCCGCGGCACCCTGCTGTGCGCCACGGCGCTCACCCTGCGCCGCCTCGGCTGACCCCGCCCCTGGCGGGCGTTCCCGGCCGCTCCGCGGGCCCGCAGGGCAATGCGAAGGCAAAGTCTGGTGACGATCATGATTCCGCGCGCACACCCCGGTTTACGCGGGCATGACCCCAGGGTACTTAACGCAACGAGTTCGTGACAGTGAGTGAACGAGCGGACCGCGGGGCGGCAAAGCCCCAGGTCCCGGACGAGAGGAGGCCGAGATGCGACGCACCGCGGGTGGCGGCCTCACCGGCGCGGCCGAGGGCGTCCCCGGCACGTCCCGGCCCGGCGCGCGGCGTCCCCCGACGCCGGCCGCGGACGCCGTGCACGGCGGCACACCTCGGGCCCTCGGCCGCACCGGACCGTCCCGTCCCCCGTCCTGCGGGCACCCCGCCCAACACCGGACGCCGGCGCCGCACGCCCCCGCGGCACCGGTGCTCCCCCGCGGCCGGGTCGGCGGCGCCGTGCCGGACGCCGCCGGCCCGGACCGCCCACCACCGAGCGCCCCCGCGGGGCCGCGCCCGTCCCGGCACGGTCCCGCGCCGGTCCGATCGCCGCCCCGGCGCCGCCGCCCGGCGCGGGCGGGCCCGCGGCCCGGCGGGAGCCCGGCTCCCACGGTCGTCCCGACCCCCGGCCCGCGAGCCCGCGGCCGAGCGGCGGCCCGCGCTCTCCCGACCACCGGGACCGCGCGCTCCGCCACCCGCGGCCCGCCCTCCCAGGGCCCGGCGGACGTGCGGCTCTCCCGGAACGAGAGCGCACGGCGGACCGATCCCGCGGTCCACCGTCGACGTCCCCTCGGCGGCCGCCTTTCCCTCCGGCCGCCGGGGGCTCTCCCGAACATCACGCGGGTGTCGGCGCGGCACCCGCTCCCGTCCCGCCGTCCGGGTCCGCGCGACCCGGCGGTCCGCTCCCGAAAGGAGGTGGGCGCCCGGCTCCCAACCCGTCCGGCCATGCGCCGGTGACCCGAAGGCGGCCGGCACTCCGTCCGACCCCCGTCTCGGCCGCCGCACGCAGTCAGGGATCGCTGCGGAGTCCGGGCCCGCGAGGTGCACGCACCTCGCGGGCCCGGACTCATGCGCGCACGGGACCGGCCGGGCGTCAGAGCTTGCGGCGCCAGACCTGCCCGTGGACGGTGTCGCCGAAGCGGGAGACCGGCGGCTCCTCCTCGGTGAGGACGAAGCCCGCGCGGGCGTACACGCGGTGCGCCGGGCGCTGGAGGGCCGTCGTCCACAGCATGATCTCCGCGTAGCCGGCCTCCTCCGCGAAGCGGACGCACGCGTCGACGAGCGCCGCCCCGACGCCCGCGCCGCGCGCGCCGGGCTCGACGTGCAGGAGCCGCAACCGGGCGACGTCGTCGGCGGACCGCTCGTCCAGCAGCGCGAACACCTCGCGGCCGCGCGGGGTGAGCCGGACGACCTGGCGGCGGCCGTCCTCCGCCGAGCGCTCCCGCGTCGCCAGGCCGTCGCTCTCGAACCGGGCGAGCATCCTGCTGAGGTAGCCGGCGTCCAGGCCCGCGGCCCGGGTCCACGGGACGGGGAGGTCAGACTCCGGCTTCGGCCGGCTGCTTCCCGGACGCCTGCAGCGCGCGGGCGTCGCGGACGATCCGGCGCTCGACGAAGAACGTCATCAGCGGGACGATCCCGCCCAGCACGATGTGCACCATGCGGTTGAGCGGCCAGCCGGTCCGCCGCCACAGGTCGTAGGCGGCCGCCAGGTAGACCATGTAGAAGAAGCCGTGGATCGGGGACACGATGCCCGCCATCTCGGGCATGTCGGTCGGACCGTACTTCAGCACCATGCCGATCACCAGCAGCACCAGCAGCGTGCCGACGAGCATGGCGAGGATCCGGTACCGGGTCACCGCGCCTTCCACAGTTCACACCTTTCTGCGGCCCGGCGGCCGTTCGCGCGGACCGGGCTCGTGCGGGGTCAGTCGCGCCGGTCGCTCTGGGAGTTGAGCCGGGCGAGGTAGCGGTTGTAGGCCGCCAGGGCGGGGTCCTCTTCCTCCTGCTGACGGATGATCTCCCGCTTCACCGCGGCCTCAGCGGGCTCCTCGATCACCTTGGGCGCCGGGGAGTCCACGCCGTCGCGCTCGTCCCGGATCATCTTGACCCACATCACGACCACGAAGATCGCGAAGATCGGCCACTCGAAGGTGTAGGCCCAGCTGCGGTCGTTGCCGGCCTGGGCGCGGTCGTACTGCCACCAGCCGAAACCGAGGAACGCGGCGCACAGCACGATCGCCAGCGCATGCAGGCCGAGCCAGCCGGGAGTGAGGAACCGTCGCACGTCATCGAGACTACCCCGCCCTTCCGGAAGTCCGCGCACACCCCCGCCGCAGACGGGACCGGCGCCGCTCGGCTATTTGTCGGAAGGATCCTTTACCTTCCCTCCCATGGCGACTACGGCACAGTCCTATTCGTACACGCGTCCGTCCGGGGTGGACGGCGGCCTGCTGGGGCTGTCGACGTCGGGCGGGACGACGGGGAGCGGGCCCCGGGCGCATCCGCACTTCTTCAGCGGCGTCCTCACGCAGGCCGCCCCGGCCGCGGCGGCGCTGATCGGACTGGCCGACGTCGCGCAGACCCGCTACCACCAGCCGCGGCCCACCGGGTTCCGCGACCCGGTGGTCACCTGCAACGGCGACCGGCTGCGGCTGGAGTCGTTCTCCGCGTGCGGCGGCGTGTACGCGCGGCTGGACGTCCTGGAGGCCGCGATGGACGGCGAGGTGCACGAGCGCGGCACGACGAACGTGGACGTGAACGGCCCGCTGCGCGAGGCCCTCGCCCGCGTCGGCGGCTCCGACCCGCTGCACCTCGCGGTCGGCGAGGAGGAACTGGCCGTCACGACGCTGGACGGCGCCGTGGTGGAGAAGAAGGTCCCCCTCCCCGACCGGTGGCTGCGCGGGTTCGCCGAGGTCCAGGTGATCACGGCCGGGTTCGATCCGCGCGCCGAGCTGACCGGGCCGGACGCCGTCCGGTTCCTGCGGTCCCTGCGCGGCCGGACCCCCATGTGGGCCGTGCCCGCCGGGCGGACGCTGCGGCTCGCGCCGCGTCCGGCGCCGGGCGCGGTGTGCCTGGCGGGGGCGGACAGGCTCCGCACGATGCTCCCGCTGCTGCGCTTCGCCCGCGCGCTCCGCGCCTACGGGCCGCCGGTCGCGGCCGGGAGCGGCCCCGCCGCGAGCGTGTGGGAGCTGGAGCTGCCCGGGATGCGCTACGTGCTGGCGCTGTCCCCGGAGCGGTCGCGCGGGTTCTCCGGCGAGGGCGCGGTGCTCGACGCCCTCGCGACGGACGAGGCGGCGGGCGACGCCGACCTCGTCGGCGCGCTCCTGGCGTTCGAGCCGCGCGTCGAGCCGGACCTGCTGGCCGAGCGCTCGGGGCTGCCCCTCGACCGGACGAAGGCGGCGCTCGTCCAGCTCGGGACGTCCGGCCGCGTCGGGTTCGACACCGCCGAGGCCGCGTTCTTCCACCGCGAACTCCCGTACGACCCGTCCCGGGTGGCGGCGCTGAACCCGCGGCTGCGGGCGGCGCGGGCGCTGGTCGAGGACGGTTCCGTGCGGTTCACCGGCGACGGCGTCGCCGTGGTGGCGACCGGCGGCGGGGAGCGGCTCGTCCGGTTCGACGGCGCCGGCGACGCCGCGTCGTGCACGTGCCCGTGGTGGCACGACCACCGGGGCGGGCGGGGTCCGTGCAAGCACGTCCTCGCGGCCCGGATCGTCCGCCGCGAAGCGTCCGCCGAGGCCGTCCGATGACCGCGTGGGACGACGTCCGCGGGGCGATCGAGGCGAAGGACCAGGGCCGCGTCATCGCGCTGGCGGCGAAGCTCGACGGCGCGGGCCGCCGCGAGGTCGCCGACGCGCTGCCGGGGCTGCTGCGGGAGCTGCGGGCGAAGGCCGAGTGGAACGTCCTCGAACGCGGGTACGTCGAGCCGCTGCTGCTCGCGGGCGCGGGCACGATCGGCGGGGCGTCCGCCGCGGCGGCCTGGCTGTGCCGCCGGGAGCTGGAGGTGTGGCCCATGCGGTTCGCGCGCGGCGGCCTGCAGCACGACCTGGTGAAGGTCACCGCCGCGCGCCCCGCCGAGTGGCGCGCCGACGTCGGCCGCCGCATCGCCGACCGCCTCCGCGCGGGCGACGACCGCATGGGCTCCCTGTGGCCGATCGCGGCGGAGTTCACCCTGTCCGCCGGGGCCGCCGCGCCCGCGTCGGACGGCTTCGTCGCCGGCTGGGCCGCCCTCGCCGACCCGGCCGCGCTGGCCGACGACCCGTTCCTCGACGCGCTGGTCCCCCGGCTGTTCGACGCGGACGGCGTGGGCGGCGCGCTCGCCGACGACGAGATCCGCGTCCGGTGGGACCGGGAGCGCACCACCAACTGGGCCGAGGCGCTCGCCGGGCTCGCCGCCGCCGGGCGGCTCGACCGCGCCGCGCTCATCGACGGCTGCGTCGGCCGGTTCCTGCGCGGCGGCACCTCCCACGAGCTGCGCTTCTTCGTCCGGCTGCACGACCTGCTCGACCCGTCGGACGAGGAGGCCGCGGCGCGCGTCCGCGACCACGTCCGGCTGCTGCCCGCCGCCCCGTCCACCGTCGCCGGCCTCGCGCTCCGGCAGGTCCGGCGGGCGGACGACCTCGGCCGGCTCGACGCCGGGCTGTTCGCGGAGGCCGCCGACGCGCTCGCCTTCCGCCCCGAGAAGAAGCTCGTGCGGGCCGCCCTCGGCTGGCTCGACCGGACCGCCCGCAAGCGCGACCGCGTCGACGCGACGGTCCGCGCGGTCACGGCCGTGTTCGCCACGGAAGCCCTCGACCTGCGGGAACGCGCCGTGAAGATCGCGGTGAAGCACGCCGGACGGGTGGACGCCGCGACCCGCGAGACCGTGCGGGACGCGGCCGCCGGGCTCCCCGCGGACCTCCGCGCCGCGCTCGCCGCCGGGTACGGCGCGGTGGACGCGGGCGCCGAACCGGCGCCCGTCCCGTCCGGTCCGCCCCCGTACGTCCCGCGCGCGCTGCCCGCCCCGATCGCCTCGCTCGCCGAACTGGCCGAGGAGTTCCGCGCACAGCAGCACGCGACGTTCGCCTGGGTCGCGACGGAACGTTTCCTCGCCGCGCTCGTCGAGTCCGCGTTCACCGACCCGTCGGGCACGCGCGAAGCCCTGCGCCCGCACGTCCAGGTCGACCTCTCCGAGCACCACCGCCTGCATTCGTCGACGCGCGCCGCCCACTACTGGGCCGCGCTCGCCGGCCAGATGCTGGTCCGCCCGTTCCCGGTCGAGCCCCCCGCAGCCCGCTGGTTCGACACGCGCCGGACGGGGGTGGACGGCCCGCCGGTGCGCCGGCTCCTCCTCTGGCGCAAGCGCGAGATCATCGCCTCGGTGGGCCGTACCCCCGTGCTGCTGGCCGCACCGACCGAGGGCAGCGGACATATCGCCCCCATGACGCTCGTCGAACGCCTCGAACGCCTTGAGGCGGCCGGCGTCGAACCCGGCCGCGCCGACCTCGCCCAAGCGCTGCTGCGCATCCCCCGCGACGTCGATCCGGACGCCGCGATCCGCGCGGAATCCCTGGTCTCCGAGGCCGGACGGACGGTCGCGCCGCTGCTCGCGTCCGGCGGGCTGCCCGACCCGGTCGTCCAGTGCAGGCGGCTGGACGAGCCGCTCCGGACCGAGCGCGGCCGGGTGCCGAAACCGCCGCCGCACGGCGTCGTGAGCGTGGCATCCCCCGGGGACGGCCTCCCGGAACCCCTCTCGGAACTGTGGTCCTACGACGCGAAGTTCACCGCGGGGCACGACTGCGGCGGCACCGAGTCGTGGCCCGCGCTCCTGCCGTCGCACCGCGAGTTGGCCGCCGCGCACGCCCTCCCCCACCAGTTCGACCCGTACGAGTACGCGTCCGGCCAGGGCGCGACCGCGCTCGCGCTGGCCGCGGCGGACGGCCCGGCGGGCGCGGCCACGGCGGCGGTCCTCGCCTACGCCCTCGCGCACCGGGACGCCCGCGAGCGCGCGGACGCGGTCGAGGCGTTCCTCGTGTTCGCGGCGCGCGGGCACCTCCCGGCCGCCGGGACCGGCACCGCCCTCGGCACGCTGGCGCGGAGCGGCGCGATCACGCCCAACCGCGCCGTCCGGTCCCTGGCCGAGGCCGCCGACGCGGGCGCGCACGCCGGCGTCTGGCCGGTGATCGCCGCCGTGCTGCCCGCGCTGCTCCCCGAGCCCGGCACCCGCGCCCCGTCCGGCCTCCCCGACCTCCTGGCGCTCGGCGCCCGCACCGCCGAGTCCGTCCGCGCCCGGGACGAAGTGCCGGGGCTGGCCGAGGTCGCCGCCCGCGGCGGCTCCAGCCGCCTCGTCACCGAGGCGGCCCGCCTCCACCGGGTCCTGACCGGGGCCTGAGCGCTCAGGGGCGGCCCGTCCTCCTTCCCCGGGACGGGGCGCCCCGGCGCCGAAGCGCGCCGCCCACGGCATTCGGTGCAACGAAGGCGGGTCCGGCGGGGTTGAATACCGGGAGGAAGGAGCGCACCGATGGAGGAGACCCTCGCGTTCGGCACGGTCGAGACCGTGCTCGGGCGCCTGCTCGTGGCCGTGACCGAGACCGGCGTCGTCTCGCTGAACTTCCACGACACCCCCGGCGCGCGCGCCCGCACCGTCAAGGCGGCCGGGCTGCCCGTCGTGGACGATCCGGGCCGGACGGCCCCCGCGCTGGAGGCCCTGCGGGCCTACTTCGCGGGCGGCCGCGAGACGTTCGGGCTGCCGATCGACTGGCGGCTGGCGTCCGACGCGCACCGGGCGGTGCTGTCGACCCTGTACGAGGCGGTCCCGTACGGGGCGGTCGTGACGTACGGGGAGCTGGGCGAGCGCAGCGGGACGGGCCTGCACGCGCAGGTCGTCGGGCAGGTGATGGGCGCGAACCCGATCCCGCTGATCGTCCCGTGCCACCGGGTGGTCGCGTCGAACGGCCTCGGCGGGTACAGCGGGGCGTGCGGCGTCGAGGGCAAGCGGTGGCTGCTCACGCTGGAGGGCGCGGTGCCCGCGACGCTCGACTGGGACATCGCCGTCGCGCCGTGATCAGCTCTCGTAGGAGACGCCGGTGAGCGACTCGGAGACCTGCCAGAGGCGGGCCGGGACGCCGGGCCGGGTGGCCTGCGGGGGCGTGACGACCTCGGTGGGTGCGCCGCGGTACTGCAGGACGCGGGGGCCGTAGCAGGCGCCGCCGCGCACGTCGGGGGACGTCGCGGCGTAGAGCAGGGGCAGGGCGCCGTCGCGGGCGGGCTGGGCGATGAGGGCGTTGCCGAGGCCGGTGACCCGTTCGAGGAGGCGGCTGCCCTGCATGCGGGGGCCGGTCTGCTGGAGGTTGGTGGCGGCGTAGCCGGGGTGCGCCGAGACGGCGGTCACCTCGGGGACGCGCCGGTCGAGTTCGGCGGTGAAGGCGAGGTTGGCCAGCTTGGACTGCCCGTAGGCGGCCCACTTGCGGTAGCGGCGCTCCCCCTGGAGGTCCTTCCAGTCGAACCGGCCGCTCCAGGCCAGCCCGGACGTGACGTTCACGACGCGCGGGGCCTTCGCGGCGCGGAGCGCGGGCAGGAGCAGCCCGGTGAGCGCGAAGTGGCCGAGGTGGTTGGTGCCGAACTGCATCTCGAAGCCGTCGGCGGTGGTGCGGTGCGGGAGCGCCATGACGCCCGCGTTGTTGACGAGGACGTCGAGGGGTTCGGTGCGGGCCTCGGCGAAGGCGCGGACGGACGACAGGTCGGCGAGGTCGAGGGAGCCGAGCGCGACGTCGGCGCCGGGGACGGCGGCGCGGATCCGGTCGTGGGCGGCCTGCCCGCGCTCGGCGCTGCGGCAGGCCAGCACGACGGACGCGCCGTGCCGCGCCAGCTGGAGGGCGGTGTGGTAGCCGAGGCCGCTGTTGGCCCCGGTCACGATCGCGCGGCGCCCGCCGAGGTCGCCGATGTCGTCCGCGGTCCAGCCTCGCATGGGATCCTCCAGGTCGCTTCGCGGGGAGCCCTCAAGCTAGACCGGCCTTCGAATGGCCGACAACCGGACGGCGGTGTGGTGCGGTTCACATCGCCGCCCGGGTGCGCGGGTTCAGGCCGGAAGGGTGTTCTCGATGGCGGTGACGACCTCGTCCGATTCGGGCTCGACCTGCGGCGCGAAACGGGCGGAGACCGTGCCGTCGGGGGCGATGAGGAACTTCTCGAAATTCCACCGGATGTCGCCGGTGTGGCCCTCGGCGTCGGGGGCGCCGACGAGGCCCCGGTAGAGGGGGTGGCGGTCGTCGCCGTTCACGTCGACCTTCTCGGTCAGCGGGAACGTGACGCCGTAGGTCGTCGAGCAGAACTCGGCGATCTCCTCGGGCGTGCCGGGCTCCTGGCCCATGAACTGGTTGCAGGGGACGCCGAGGACGGTGAAGCCGCGCTCGGCGAACCGCTCCTGGAGCCGTTCAAGGCCGGAGTACTGGGGGGTGAGGCCGCACTTGGAGGCGACGTTGACGACGAGCACGGCCTTGCCCCGGTACTGCGCGAGGTCCGCGGAGCCGCCCCGCAGTCCCTCGATCTCTACGTCGAAGACAGACATGGGCCGATCTTAGGAGATCGGACCTCCCCGGCCGCCGGCCGGCCGGGGAGGGCGTCACGGTGCCGCCGTCAGGGGGACAGGTCCAGGCCGTCCACGAACGACGAGAGGGAGCCGCCGGCCCGGCCGAGCTGCGTGAAGATGTTGTTGACGAAGCCGGCCGCCTCGTTCGGTGAACTCAGGAGGTAGAAGATGACGAAAGCGATCGCCACATATTTCATGTTCTTCTTCATGAGCAACGCCGTCCCTGTCCTAGCGCCGTGACACAATGACCCGCTTTGATTGTGCCCAGGCGTGTCCGCCCGCAAAGCGCGATTTTACTGTGACGCGGCCGCCAGCGCTTGGTGGCCATGCGAAAGAGCCCCGCACCGTCCGAGGTACGGGGCCGAAGAAGAACCGGGGCGGCTTCCGGGGCCGCCGTATCAGCGGGCCGCCGAGTCGATGACCTCCGCTTCGACGGCCGCCGCGCGCAAGACTCACCACCCAAGACTCACCACGCAGGACCCGACACGCGGGGCGCGGCGCGAACGGCCCGGCGCGCGGAACACGGCACCGGAGACCCGCCCCCGGAGCCCGCGTCCGGGGGACGACCGCCCGGGGACGACCGCCCGGGGCTACGCGGGGATCGCGCTCATGAAGGTCGACAGCGACTCCGCGGCGCTGCCGAGGCCGCTCAGGGCGTTGTTGACCATGCTCGCCGCCCCCTCCGGCCTGCTCACGACGTACCACGCCAAGAACGCGATGGACGCGATCTTCAGGTGCTTCTTGTTCACTTCAACCACCCTCTGAGGTCGGATGCCTACGCACAGTAGTTCCCTAGGGTGGCCGAACGGAGATCAAGAGGGGACAAAGAGGCGGTCAAGCCCGCTTGGCGTGCTCGGTGAGGTACTCGATGTAGAAGGGGCGGAGGGCGTCGCCGAGCTCGCCCTCCCCCGCGTGCGTGAACTCCTCCAGCAGCGACAGCCCGTGCAGGAGGTCGAACCTGGCGCGGCCGGTCTCGCCCAGCGCGGCGGCCGCCGCGGGGATCGCGCGCAGCAGGTTCCACAGGAAGCCGACGTCGTGCTCGTCCTTCGCGACCCGCACCGCGCGGTCGTACAGCTCCTTGGACGTCAGCTGCTCCAGGTTCTCCTCGGGTGTCGCGTCCGGCATGCTCCGACTCTAACCCGCGGCCTTCTCCGCGACGCTCGCCGGGATCGGCCGGTCCTGCTTCAGCGCGTCGAACAGCGTGCCCGCCTTCTGCCGGTCCCAGGTGATGTAGGACCCGGCGGCGGCCGAGCTGCCCGACCCGCCGATCGGGACGGTCGTCATCACGCCGTCGCCGCCGCTGACGCCCTTCATCGCCCACATCATCCGGGCGAGGTCGTGGATGTGGTCGTTCTCGTCGACGAGGAAGTTGCTCGCGCCGTTCGTCGCGAGCGGGATGCTGCGGAACGGGTTGACGAGCGTGCCGGGGCTCGCCGCCTTCTTCATCAGCGCCCCGAAGAACTGCCGCTGCTTCTCGACGCGCTCCAGGTCGGCGCGCGCGTAGTTCCGGCTCCGGACGTAGCCGAGCGCCTGCGCGCCGTCGAGCGTCTGGCAGCCGGACTGGAGGTCCAGGCCGGCCTTGGGGTCCTTCATCGGCTCCTTGACGCAGATCTCGACGCCGCCGACGGCGTCCACGACGCCGACGAACCCGGCGAACCCGATCTCGGCGTAGTGGTCGATGCGGACGCCGGTGGCCTCCTCGACCGTCCGGACGAGCAGCTTGGGGCCGCCGAGGGCGAACGCGGCGTTCAGCTTGTTGCGCCCGTGCCCCTCGATCGGGACGTACGAGTCGCGCGGGAGGCTGACGAGCGACGTGCCGCCCTCGCCGTAGTGCAGCAGCATCATCGAGTCGGTGCGGCGCCCGCTCGCCTTGCCGGTGGCCATCTTGTCGCGGTCTTCCTTCGACAGCCCCTCGCGGCTGTCGGAGCCGACGATCAGCCAGTTCGTCCCGGGGGTGTCGGCGACGCGGCCGGCGTAGTCGGTCAGGACCTCCTCGCGCTCCAGCTTGCCGTCGAGGTAGAAGTAGCCGCCGACGAGCAGCAGCAGGACGACGACCAGGAAGACGCTCAGCCCGCGCCCCCACCGGCGCCGGCGGGGCGGCGGGCGGCGCCGGGCCGGCGGCGGGCCGCCGGGGCCGCCCGGACCGCCGGGCTCGCCCGGATACGGCCGGGCGCCGGCGAGCTGGTCGCCGGCGTAGGGGTCGTCGTAGGGATCGGCGTACGCGTCGCCGTAGGGATCCCGTCCGCGGCCCGCGTGGGGGTGTCCCGCTCCGGCGCCTTCATACCCGCTGCGCGCCACGCGGCGGCCCTCCTCGCGTCGTCCCCGGCCTTCCGGCCAGCCGTTCGTCATGCCGTAGACCATAGACAAAACGGGGCGTCCCTCGCTTCCATCCCCCGCATGATTGTCCACTGCTCCAAATCACCATGCCGAGGGACGGGGCGTCGCGCTCGGGTCCGCGTCCCGTCCCCGCAGCCTGCCCCGCCCCGGGCGCCCCATGCCTGCCGGGCGCGCCGCCGCGTCACAGGTACGGGCCGTACCCCCCGCCGCCGCCGTCCCGCTCGGCGGGCCGCGCCTCCGGCAGGTCCTCGGGACGGAGCGTGCCCGCCTCGGCGGGCGGGAGCTCGCCCTCGACCGAGGTGATGCGGCGCGCCTGCCGGGAGATCGCGGCCTCCAATAGGTTCCGGACGAACCGGGCGTTGCCGAACGCGTCGCCGCGCGGGTGCCCGGTGACGAGCCGGCGCAGCGCGTCCGTCGTCCCCGGCGCCAGGACGAACCCGTCCTCGGCCGCCATGAACTCGAAGATCGCGACGAGCTCGTCGTCGGAGTAGTCGGGGAAGTGCAGGACCTTCGGGAAGCGGGACTCCAGGCCCGGGTTGGCCCCGACGAACCGCTCCATCTCCGTCCGGTAGCCCGCGACGATGACGACGAGGTCGCCGCGGTGCTCCTCCATCAGCCGCAGCAGCTCGGCGATCGCCTCGTGCCCGAAGTCGCGCCGGTCGCCGCCCGCGTAGGGGTCGGCGGGGGCCAGCGCGTACGCCTCGTCGACGAACAGCACGCCGCCGAGCGCCCGCTCCACCGCGGCGCGCACCCGCGGCGCCGTCTGCCCGATGTACTCGGCGACGAGGTCGGCGCGGGTGACCTCGACCAGGTGGCCGGACGACAGCAGCCCGAGCTGCGCGTAGACGGCGGCGACCAGCCGGGCGATGGTGGTCTTGGCGGTGCCGGGGTTGCCGGTGAACACCATGTGCCGCGCCGGGGAGCCCGGCGCGACCTTGGCGTCCATGCGGAGCCGCCCGGCGCGGGCCTCGGCGACGAGCGCGGCGACCTCCCGCTTGGTCGCGTCGAGGCCGATGAGCCGCTCGATCCGGGCGAGCGGGTCGCCGGGGACGCCCTCGCGGCCGCGGGCGAGCGCGTCCGGGACGTCCTCCGGGAGGATCTCGTCGAGCGACTCGGTCTCGTCGACGACGCCGTCGGCGAGGACGCGGCGGCCCTGCAGCGCGACGGCGCGGTCGAGCAGGTTCACCATCGTGCGGGCGTTCGCGGACCCGGGGCCCTGCGGCGCGGCCCGCAGCAGCGCGCGGACCCGCTCCAGGACGCCGTCGGCGAGCGCGAACCCCGCGTCGGCGGCCTTCGCGGCGAACACCCGCACGAGCTCGTCCTCGGTGAAGCCCGGGAACCGGACCGTGCGGGGGAAGAACGCGGCGAGGTCGGAGTGCGCCTTCAGCAGCCCGTTCAGCTCGGCCTCCGGCCCGGTCAGCACCACGACGAGGTCGTCGGTGTGGGACTGCACGGTGGCGACCAGGACGTCCAGGACCTCCCGGCCGCGCGCCGGGTCCCCGGACGAGACGAGCGCGTGCGCGTCGCGGACCAGCAGCACCCCGCCGAGCGCCTGCTCCACCGCCCGGCGGACGCGCAGGACGCTCTCGGTGGCGTACTCGCCGAGCAGGTCGGCCCGCTCGACCTCGGTGAGGTGCCCCGACGACAGGACGCCGCGGTCGGCGTAGATCCGGCCGAGGATCCGCGCCACCGTCGTCTTGCCGGTGCCGGGCCCGCCGGCGAACACCAGGTGCCGGGGCCGGGCGGCGGCCGCCATCCCGGCCTCGCGGCGCAGCCGGGCCGCCTCGGCCTCGGCGACGAGGGCCTCGACCTCCCGCTTCGCGGGCTCGATCCCCACGCACGCCGCCAGCTCGGCGAACGGGTCGCTCTGCGCGGGGCGGCCGGGGATGAGCCGCTCGGGGAGGTCGTCCGCGGTGATCCGCGGCGCGCTCCCGGCGGCCTCGGTCCCGGCCCCGGCCCCGGCCGCCGCCCCGGCCCCGGCCTCGCCGAGGCGGGCGCGGGCCGCCGCGGCGGACCGTTCGGCGAGCTGCTCGGCGAGCCGGGCGCCGCGCAGGTTCAGCAGCGCCGGGGTGCGGGCGAGCCGCGCGCCCGCGGCCGCCGCGACGTCCGCCGGCACGGCGAACCCGCGCCGTGCGGCGGCGCGGGCGAACAGCTCGGCGAAGCCGTCCTCGGCGAAGTCGCGGGTGCGGGCGGTGTCGAACGCGCCGACGAGCGCCGGGTTGGCGTCGAACAGCCGCCGGTCGCCGCCGGGGCGGCACAGCGCGACGACGTCCAGCGCGGGCGAGCGGGCCATGAGCCGCCGCAGCTCCTCGACGGCGGCGGCGCCGCACCGCTCGTGCGCGGCGAGCCGCTCCAGGTCGTCGACCACCAGCAGCATCCGGGCCTCGACGCAGTCGCGGACGCGGGCCTGCAGCCACAGCACGGCGTCGCTGACGCCCAGCGACGCGAACACCTGGTCGGAGATCCACAGCGCCTCGCGGACGGCGCCGCCGACGGCCAGCCGCCGCTCCACCAGTTCGGCGGCGGTGCCCTTGCCGGTCCCGGCCGGTCCGGTGATCAGCAGCCGGACGGGCCGCTCCCCCGCGAGCCGCGCCGCGACGGCGTCCGCGACGGCCCGCGCGAGTTCCGGCTGCCCGACGAGGTCGTCGTCCGGCGGCTCCGGCGGGCGCTCGTCCGCCTCCGCCCCGGCCCCCGGCCCGCCGCCGGACGCGTCGGCGGGCGCGTCGGCGGGCGCGTCGGCGGGCGCGTCGGGGGACGCGTCGGCGGACGCGTCCGCGTCCGCCGCGCGGGCGGCTCCGGGGAACAGCGCGTCGCCCAGCGGGTTGACGACGCGGCGCGCGGTGAACAGCCGCCGCACGTCCGCCTGGAACGCGCGGACGGGCACGCGGTCGCGCGGCGCGACCGGCGCGCCCGGCAGGCCCTGCACGGCGCCGGTTATCCGGACGGCCATGTCGAGCCAGGCGCGGGCGGCGTCGGCCTCGCCCGCGACGAGCGCGAGCGCGAGCCGGTCCCGCACGTCGTGCCGCCACGGGTCGACGGCGAAGTCGGGGCGCAGCGCGCGCATCCGGTCCTGCAGGCCGGCGTGCCGGTCGGTGCCGAGCGTCACGGCCAGCTCGGCGGGGGCGGACGCGGCGTCGGCGGCGAGCAGCAGCCGGGCGAGCGCGTCGTCCGCGGGCTCCCCGGCCCCGAGGGCGGCGAGCAGCCGCCCGTGCGCGGCGCCGAACCCGTCGCAGGCCCAGCCGAGGTAGGCGACGGGCCCGGCCAGCTCCGGCAGGACGGCCAGCTCGCCGTCCGTCAGCCCGGCGGCCCAGGCGTCCTCCAGCAGCGGCTTCGAGACGGTCAGGTCGCACTCGCGCAGGGCGGGGTCCGCGGCGCGCCGCTCGAAGACGTCGATGAGCGCGCGGCGGCGCCGCTCGACGGGCTCGAGCCCCTCGAACACGTCCAGGCCCGCCCGCGCCAGGTCCAGCATGAGCGCGCGGAGGGCCGGGTCGTCCCCGGCGGGCTCGGCCAGCCACAGGCCCGGCGGCCGCCACCGCCCGGCCTGGGAGAACCAGGCGAGGGGGTCGCGGACGCTGGGCTCGGGCGCCGCCATGAAGTCCGCCAGCACCTCGTAGTCGACGTCGCCGCGGGAGCCGCCGCGCAGCGCCGACGCGCCGAGCAGGAAGGTCAGCAGCGACCACAGTTCGGCCCCGGCGGCCGTGGTGCCGTCGTTGTAGAAGTCGCCGTGGCGGCGGGGCAGTTCCACGACGCGCGGGTCGTCGTTGAACGCGACGGCCCGCTCCCGCAGCTCGTCGTACAGCCCGTCCGGGACGCGCCAGGGCCCGTGCGCGTACACGTCGAGCACGGGCTCCTCGGTGAGCAGCACTTCGAGATGGTCCGGCAGCCGGGGGGAACTCACCTGTGGGTCCTTCTCCTGCGTGAGGGGGCGGGGCGGCACGTCTGGTGAGCACCCTATGACTCCGGTGACGCCCGACACACCCGCGCGCTACATGCCCCGTCCGGGGGAAGTGGTGCGAGAATTTGTCATGTGTAAAGCAATTGTCGGCAGCGAACCTCAGGAGGCGCCGCGTGCGACCGCTCGAAGTCACCGCCCGCAGCGAGAACGGCCGCGCCGTCGTCCGGTTGCGCGGCGAGCTGGACATCGCCACCGCCGACACGCTGCGCCGCGGGCTGCGCGACGCGCGGCGCGACCACGGCGACGATCTCGTCCTCGACCTCAGCGACCTCGAGTTCATGGACTCGGGCGGCCTGTCGGTCATCGTGGCCTGCTACAAGGCGGCGGCCGCCGCGGGCGGCGGGGTGGCGCTGGCCGCGCCGCGGCCGGTCATCCGCCGGGCGCTGGAGATCACCGGCCTGCACCGCCGGATGCCCGTCCACGGCACGCTGCGCGAGGCCCTCGCCGCGACGCCGGACGAGCGTCCGGTGACCCGCCGCCCGATCCACGGCAGCAGGTAGGCGCGCGCCCAGTGCAGGTCCTCGCGGCGGGACGCGAGCCAGTCGGCGCCCTCGAACGGCGGCCACGGCTCGCGCCAGTCGCCCTCCACCGGCAGCCCGATCACCTCCGCGACGCGCAGCGCCATGCGGCGGTGCCCCTCCGGCGACAGGTGCAGCCGGTCCTCGAACCAGGCCCGGGGGTCGTCGAACACCCGCAGCGCCCACAGGTCGACGACCGTGCACCCGCGGCGGTCGGCGATGGCCCGCAGGTGCATGTTGTAGGTGGCGCCCTTCCCCCGGATGCGCCGCCCGTTGCGCAGCCCGCGCGGGTCGAACCCCGTGAAGACCACCACGCGCGAGCCGGTGGCGCGCAGCCGCCGCACGGCGTCGTCGAACAGCACCGCGAGCGCGTCCGGGTCGGCGCCGGGCCGCAGGATGTCGTTGCCGCCCGCGCACAGCGTCACGAGGTCGGGGCTCATCGCGACGGCCGGCGGGACCTGGTCGTCGACGATCTGGCGCACCAGCTTGCCGCGCACCGCGAGGTTGGCGTACCGCAGCCCCGGGTTCCGCGCGGCGATGTGCTCGGCGAGCCGGTCCGCCCAGCCGCGGAACCGGTCGTCCTCGCCCGGGTAGGGGTCGTTCAGTCCTTCGGTGAAACTGTCCCCGAGGGCGACGTACGTGCGGATCCCGTCCGCCGCCCCCGGTGCCGCATCATGTTCGATCACGTCGAACAATGATGCATCGTACACACGACCTACGCGACCGTAGGGAGCCCCGGTGTGAAGGAACAGACACAACCGTCCGCAGCCGCCGCGTCACGCCTCGCACGACCCGAGACCCTGCGGCTCCGGAGGCCGCGCGAAGCGCCGGGGGTTCCAGGGGTCGCCCCCCGGACGACTACGTCCAGCTCGGCGAGGACGTCCCGAGGGGGCCGGCCGGCGGCGCGGGCGGAGCGGGCGGGGCCGCGGGCTGCGCGTGGGCGCCGGCCGTGGCGTGCACCGTCATCGCGTGCTGAACCAGCGTGATCAGCACCTGCTTGGTGGACTCGCGGCTGCGCGCGTCGCACTGCACGATCGGGACGTGCGCGCTGATCGACAGGGCGTCGCGGATGTCCTCGATCGCGTACTGGAACTCCCCGTGGAACCCGTTGACGCCGACGACGAACGGCAGCCCGAGCTCCTCGAAGTAGTCCACGGCGGCGAAGCAGTCCTCGAGCCGGCGGGTGTCGACGAGCACCACGGCACCGATGGCGCCGCGCACCAGGTCGTCCCACATGAACCAGAACCGGTGCTGCCCGGGCGTGCCGAACAGGTACAGGATCAGCTCGCTGTCCAGCGACACGCGGCCGAAGTCCATCGCGACGGTCGTGGTGGTCTTGTCCGGGACGGCCGACAGGTCGTCGACGTCGGCGGACGCGGCCGTCATCACCGCCTCCGTGGTGAGCGGCATGATCTCCGAGACCGAGCCCACGAAGGTCGTCTTGCCGACGCCGAACCCGCCGCCGACGACGATCTTGACCGAGGTCAGCTCGGTTTCGCCGTCGGGCGGCCCGGAGACCTGGTCAGAGCTTCCGAAGGCCACTGAGCACCCTTTCTAGCAGGCGGATGTCCGGCTGACCGCCGGCTGTGGTGGAGGGCTGCGACTGGTGCAGGCGCAGCAGGCCCTCGACGGCCATGTCGGCGACCAGGACGCGCGCCACCCCGAGCGGGATGCGCAGCAGCGCCGACACCTCGGCCACCGAACGCGCCTGCCGGCACAGGTCCATGATCGCCCGGTACTCCGGGGTCAGCACGGCCACGTCCCGCGGCGGGTAGGGGGCGGCGGTGACCAGGGCCTCGATGGCCAGGTCGTACCGCGGCTTCGTCCGCCCGCCGGTGACGGCGTACGGGCGCACCAGCGAGCTCGACTCGCCGTCGTCGTCCTGTGCGGCCGCCCGCCCCGGCATCGGACGCGGCGGCCGGGGCTCGCCCGGCCAGCCGCCGGGGCCGCCGGGGCCGCCTCCGTAGGGACTGCCTCGATCCATGTCGCTGACCTCCGTCAGAGTCAGTCAGGGTCAATAGCGGGCGGGCCCGGCGCCCATCTCGGTCACGGACGGCCCGTGCGGCTCGGCCTGCCCGCGCAGCGCCGGGCTCAGCACGCGGCCGACCCGCTCCACCAAAAGCGTCATCTCGTACGCGACCAGGCCGAGGTCGCAGTCGGGGGCCGCGAGCACGGCGAACACCGAGCCGTTGGTGATCGACATGACGAACAGCAGCCCGCGGTCCATCTCCACGACCGTCTGGTTCACGCCGCCCGCGTCGAAGATTTTCGCGGCGCCCTGCGTGAGGCTCATCAGTCCGGACGCGATCGCCGAGAGCTGGTCCGCGCGCTCCGGCGGGAAGCCCGCCGAGTAGGCCATCGGCAGGCCGTCCGAGGAGACAACGACGGCGTGCGCGACCTTCGGGACACGGTCCGCGAAGTTCGTCACCAACCAGTTGAGATCCTGCCCGCTCACCGAGCGCCTCCTGTCTCGCCGTCGTCCTGTGACGGCGCCTCACCTGACGTGCCTCCGCCGCGAGTCTCGGTGCGGCCCCGATTGACGCCGCGCTGCAGGCTCGCGAAGCGGTTGCGTACGACGTCGGCCGACTGGCCGAGCCCCTGCTGCTCCTCCGGCCGGCCCTGCGCCGGAGCGTCCTGGACGGGCGCGCCCTGGGCGGCGCCCGGCTGCTGCGGCGGACGGCCCGCGGTCGGGTCCGCCGTCGGCACGGTGGGCGGCTGGAACGTCCCGCCCGTCTTGCCGACCGCGCCCGGCACCCGGTTCTTGCCGGGCACCCGCTTGGGCAGTCCGACCGCCGTGCGCTTCTCCGCCACGGGCTCCCGGGCGGCCTCGGCGGCGCGGAACCCCGCGTCCGCCGGGGACTCCCAGCCCTTCACCGGATCCTCGTTCACCATCTCCCCCGACCTGCGCTGGAACCATTCCGACTGCATCGCGTCGAAGATCGGTGAGCGCTCGGGGACCCGCGGCGGCCCGGCGGGGGGCTGCGGCGGCGCGGGCGGGGACGGTCGCGGTCCCGGCGCGCTCTGCGGCGGCGCGGCGGGGGCCTGCGCCGGACGGTCGAACATCGACGGCTCGGGTGCGGGCCGCTCGGGGACGGCGTCCTCGGCGGCGTGCGGGCCGGTGCGGCCCCGCGGCGCCGGGGCGTCCGGCCGCGCGGGCTCCGCCGGGGCCCGGTCGGCGGGCTCGCCCCAGCCGTTCTCGGCCCGGGCGGGTTCGCCGCCGTGGGCCGCGCCGTTGAGGGAGCCGTCGGCGATCGTGGCGTCCGCCGGTCCGCCGAACGGCTCGCCGAGCTGGTCGAGCGGGCCCGTCTCCCACGGGATGCGCCGCGCCGGCCGCGGTTCGGGCACCATCGGCTGCGCCTCGGGGACGACCGGCTCGGGGCCGCCGGGACGGCCGGCGGCGTCATCGCGTCCCGGCTCGTCGGGGCGCTGGTCGCGGGGCGGCTCGGCGGGCTGCTCGGCCGTCCGCTCGTTGCGCGGCTCGAACAGGCCGTTGGAGCCGCCGTCGCCGGCGGGACGTCCGGGGAGCTGGGCTCCCGGCCGCCGGACCGGCAGCTCGCCGGGGCGCCGCGGCGGCTCCTGCTCGTCCGGGCGCCACTCCTCGGTGGGCCGCTCGGACGGGTGCCGGGACGCCGGCTCGTCCGCGGGGACGCGCGGGAGCGGGCCGGTGCCGGGCCGGGCGGCGTGCGCGCCGGTCCCGCCCACGGGACCGAGCGGCCCGGAGTCGTTCATCGCCGGCTGGGGGCCGGTGGCGCCGCGCAGCGGGCGCAGCGGGCCGGTGCCGCCGACCATCGGGTGCGAGCCGCCGGCGGGGCCGCCGGCGCCGAGCGCGGGGGTGCCGCCCGTGCCGGGGCCCTCCTGCTGGAAGGCGCCGGTGGCGCCGACGGCGGGCGCCTCGGCGGGCGCGGTGAGGGTGGCCAGCGGGCCCTGCTCGGCGGATTCCCGGCCGGGCAGGCCGCGGGCGCCGATGCCGCCGGACTCGCCGGCGCTGACGACGGCGTCCGGCAGGACGACGAACGCGGTGAGGCCGCCGCCCTGCGCGGCGCGCAGCTCGACGCGGATGCCGTGCCGGACGGCGAGGCGGCCGACCACGAACAGGCCCATGCGGCGCGCGGCGCCGAAGTCGATGACGGGCGGGTTCGCCAGCCGCCAGTTGGCCTGCTCCAGCTCCTCGGACGACATGCCGACGCCGTTGTCGGTGATCTGCAGCATCGAGCCGCCGCCGCTGAGCAGCTGGCCCGACACCGTCACCTTGGTGTGCTCGGACGAGAAGGTCGTCGCGTTCTCGATGAGCTCGGCCAGCAGGTGGACGAGGTCGTTGACGGCGGGTCCGGCGACGGTCATGTCGCCCTGGACGCGCAGCGAGACCCGCTCGTACTGCTCGACCTCCGACAGCGACGCGCGGACGACGTCGATGAGCGGGACGGGCTTGCGCCACCGGCGCACCTGCTCCTGGCCGCCGAGGACCAGCAGGTTCTCGTTGTTGCGGCGCATGCGGGTGGCGAGGTGGTCGAGCCGGAACAGGTTGCCGAGCTGCTCCTCGTCCCGCTCGCTCTGCTCCAGTTCCTCGATGAGGCGGAGCTGGCGCTCGATCAGCGACTGGCTGCGGCGCGAGAGGTTGACGAACATCGCGTTGATGTTGCCTCGCAGGACGGCCTCGTCGGCCGCCAGCCGGACCGCCTCGCGGTGGACCTCGTCGAACGCGCGCGCGACCTGGCCGATCTCGTCGCGGGAGTCGACGTCGATCGGTTCGACCTCGATCCCGCCGGCGGCGGCCTCCGGGTCGCGGAGCCGCTCGACCAGGCCGGGCAGCCGGGTGCCGGCGACCTCCAGCGCGCCCGTCTGCAGGCGGCGCAGCGGCAGCACCAGCGAGCGGGCGACGATGAGGACGAGCGCGACGACGATCGCGAGGACGAGGAACAGCAGCACCGCGTCGCGGACGGCGTCCATCTGCGCGGAGGACCGGGCGGCGTCGGCGTCCTCCGCGAGGTCGGCGGCGATGTTCTGCTCGACCGTCCGGAGCCGGTCCACCCGCGCGGAGGAGTCGCTCACCCAGTCCTTGGCGGTGTTCGCGCTGAACCGCACCGACAGGTTCGTGGTGGCGTCGGCGCGCGCCAGCACCAGGATCCGGGTGTATTCGGCCTGGTCGAGCTCGGGACCGGTGACGGTGTCGTCGTAGAGCCGGAGCTGCCCCGCCGTGGCGGTGCTGCGGAAGGAGTCGACGCTGGCGTTCAGCTCGGCGCGGGCGTCCTCGACGCGGGCGCGCTCGAGCGGCTCGAACCGCTGCTGCCACATGGCGCTGGCGATGAGCGACCGCTCGCGGGACGCGGCGTCCTTGGCGTGCGCGAGGTCGGACAGCGCCAGGGCGCTCTGCGCGATCTCGGGGGTGGGGGCCGTCTGCGAGACGACCTGGTGGAAGTCGCTGAACGCGGAGACGAAGTCGCTGTACCGGTCGATGACGACGCCGGGGGCGAGGCTGCCCGACACCTTGCGCAGCGCGCTCAGGTCGTTGACGCGGTTGAGGACGTTGGTGACGGCGAGGTCGAGCGCCTCCGAGCCGGTCTCGACGTCCTGCGCGACGTCCCGCACCTTGCGCGCGGCGGCGTCCACGGCGTCCTGCTGGGCCTTGAGCTCCTCGGGGTTGACGGCGTTGGCTCCGCCGGCGGCCGCGCGGGCCGTCATGTCCCGCTCGCCCTCGACTTCGTGGGTGAGCGCAGTCAACTCCTTACCGAGCGTGGCCAACCGGCCGGTGCGCTCGTAGGAGTCGGCGTTCTCGATCGACTCCGAGACGCGGAGTCCGGCGACGAGCGCGACCGCGACCGTGGGCACCACGATGAGGGCCAGCAGACGGGTCCGCACGCGCCAGTTGCGCAGCCGGAACCGCCCGCCCAGGAAGCCTCTCTTCGGAACGTCTTCGCTGGCAGACGGGCGTTGCTCGGGGGACTGCGGGGCCCCTTCGGCCCCTTCGGCTTTCCGCACTGCCCTCCGCTACCTCTCACTGGGTTGACCGCTCGCGGCGCACGGTGACCTGAATGAGATTCGGGTCGTGTCGCCCACCCGCTCCGCTGCGGACGAGCGCGGAACATTGCAACACAGAGCGACCATCATGGCCAACCCGAATGATCACACAAGTCTGGACTTGTGATGCAGGAGATATCAATGTCACAGCTTGTTTACGCATCTTCACATAAGTCCACGTAAACCTGACATCTCACCCCCAGCGTGTCTACGGTGCGCTACGCTCCCCGCTCGTTGAAAGATCAGCTTTCAGCCCAGCTCATCAAGCTTCCCCCGCATACGGAGCGTTGCGCATGCCAGTCACACACCGTCGCGCGGTCCTCGCCGGCGCGCTCGCCATCGCCGTCGGCCTCACCGGCGCCGCCTGTGGCGGCGAGGACGAGACCGCCTCCGCCAACGGCCTGGAAACCTCCAGGCTCACGCTCGGCACGATGACCGTCGCCGACACGGCGCCGGTCCAGATCGCCATGGAGAAGGGGCTGTTCGAGGCCGAGGGCCTGGAGGTCAAGCTCCAGACGATCCAGGGCGGCGCGGAGGCCATTCCCAAGCTGAAGAGCGGCGCCCTCGACATCAGCTTCGGCAACTTCGTGTCGCTGGTCACCGCGTCCGTCAAGGACCCGGGCTTCAAGCCCCGGATCGTCGCGGAGGGCTTCCAGAGCGGCCCGAAGACCCACACGCTGATGGTGCGCAAGGACTCCCCGTACCACTCGATCGAGGACCTCAAGGGCAAGAAGATCGGCGTCAACACCAAGAAGAACATCAGCACGCTGATGGTCCAGGCGGCCGGCCAGCCGAAGGGTGTGACCTTCAGCGAGGACGACTTCGTCGAGGTGCCGCCGCCCAACATGGAGCAGGCCCTCAAGTCGAAGAGCGTCGACGCCGTCCAGGCCATCGAGCCGTTCGGCACCCAGATGCAGCAGTCGATCGGCGCGCGCATGGTCGCGGACCTGTCGAGCGGCCCCACCGCCGACTTCCCGATCGCCGGTTACGCCTCCACGGAGAAGTTCGTGAAGGAGCACCCGAAGACCGTCGCCGCGTTCCAGCGGGCCCTGCAGAAGGCCGCGACGCAGTGCGCCGACCGCAAGGTCGTCCAGGACATCCTGCCGAAGTACGCCAAGATCGACGCCGAGGTCGCCTCGACGATGAGCTACGGCACCTACACCAGCACCCTGAGCACCGAGCGCCTCCAGCGCGTCCCGGACGTCATGCAGCAGTTCGGCTACATCGACAAGAAGCTCGACATCAAGACCCTCATCGCACAGGTTTCATGACTTCTCGTTTCATGAGCATTCGCCGTATCGCGCTGGGCGCGGCCGGCGGTGTCGGGGTGCTCGCGGTCCTGGAGGGCGTCAGCCGTGCCGGCCTCCTGGACCGCGACGCCCTGCCCCCGATGACGACCGTCCTGTCGGAGGCCGGCAAGCTCGCCGTCGACGAGGACTTCCTCGTCGACGTCGGCTCCTCCCTGCAGGCGTGGCTCGGCGGGCTCGCGCTCGCGGTGCTGGTGGCGGTCCCGCTGGGCGTGCTGCTCGGCTCGGTCCCGCTGCTCGACACCGCGTCGCGGGCCCTCGTCGAGCTGCTCCGCCCGATCCCCTCGGTCGCGCTCATCCCGCTCGCCATCATCCTGTTCGCCGAGCCGCTGCAGATGAAGATGTCGCTCGTCTTCTACGCGTGCCTCTGGCCGATCCTCATCAACACGCTCTACGCGCTCCGCGACGTCGACCCCGTGGCGAAGGAGAGCCTCCGCAGCTTCGGGTTCGGCACCCTGTCGGTGCTGTGGCGGGTGTCGCTGCCGAGCGCCGCGCCGTTCATCGTCACCGGCGTCCGGATCGCCGCGTCCGTCGCCCTCATCGTCGTGATCAGCACCGAGCTGTTCGCCGGCGGGTGGGACGGCATCGGCATCTACCTCTCCGACACCCAGTCGGGCGGCGGCCGCACCGACCTGCTGCTCGCCGGCGCGTTCTGGGCGGGCCTGCTCGGACTGCTGGCCAACGGCCTGCTGCTGCTCTTCGAGCGGCTCGCGTTCCGCTGGAACACCGCACGGGTGGAGGGGGTCTCGTGAAGGCGCTGAAAATGGGAGGCGGTCTCCTCGCGCGCGTGTGGCTCGTCGCCGCCGCGGTCGTGCTCTGGGAGGTCGTCACCCGCCAGGTGAACGAGACGTACTTCCCCCCGCCCACGGAGATCGCCCGCACGCTCAAGGAGATCTGGTTCTCCGGACCCGCGTCGCACCTGTTCCTCTCCGACGACGCGCTGGAGGACTTCTCCAGCAGCCTGAAGAACCTGTTCGTCGGCTGGGCCGCCGCCGGCCTCATCGGCGTGGTGATCGGCGCCGCCATCGGACGGTCCCGGGTCCTGTTCGACATGTTCGACCCGGTGCTGCAGTTCCTGCGGGCGGTCCCGCCGCCCACGCTGCTGCCGTTCTTCATCCTCGTGTTCGCGATCAGCGACACCATGCGGATCGTGACGATCGCGTTCGGCGTGATCTGGCCGGTGCTGCTGAACACCTCCGACGGCGTCCGCTCCGTGGACGCCCTGCAGCTGGAGACCGCGCGGGTCTTCAACGTCTCCCGGTTCCGCCGGATGACGACGATCATCCTCCCGGCGGCCGCACCGAAGATCTTCGCGGGCCTGCGGGTCGCGCTGTCGTTCGCGCTGATCCTGATGGTGCTGTCCGAGCTGATGGGGAGCACCGTCGGCATCGGGACCGAGCTGCTGGACGCGCAGCGGCAGTTCGAGCTGCCGCGGATGTGGGCCGGCATCGTCATGCTCGGCATCCTCGGGTTCCTGTTCAACGCCGTCTTCATGCTGCTGGAGCGGCGGCTGCTGTCCTGGCACGCCGGCGCCAAGAGGCTCGCGACCTGACGATGTTCCACGTAACGCACACACAGAAAAGGCGGCCGCGATGCTAGAGATCAACGGCCTCACGCACTCCTACGGAGACGGGTTCACCGCCCTCGACTCCCTCGACCTCACGGTCGCGGACGGCGAGCTGCTCAGCATCGTCGGCCCGTCCGGCTGCGGCAAGTCGACCCTGCTGCGCTGCATCGCGGGGCTGATCCGCCCGACCGGCGGGAAGCTCGAGCTGAACGGCAAGCGGATCGACGGCGTGCCGGACGACCTGGCGGTCGTCTTCCAGGACTACAGCCGCTCGCTGTTCCCCTGGCTGACCGTCCGCGACAACGTGGCGCTGCCGCTGCGGCGCCGCGGCAAGTCCCGCGCCGAGCGGCGCGCCGCCGCGCAGGAGGCCCTCGAGTCGGTCGGCCTCCCCGACGCGGGCAAGAAGTACCCGTGGCAGCTGTCGGGCGGCATGCAGCAGCGCGTGTCGATCGCCCGGGCGCTCGCCTACCGCCCGTCCCTGCTGCTGATGGACGAGCCGTTCGGCTCGGTCGACGCGCAGACGCGGGAGGACCTGGAGGACCTCGTCCTGAAGGTCCACCGGGACGAGAAGATGACGATCCTGCTCGTCACGCACGACATCGACGAGAGCGTCTACGTCGGCGACCGCGTCGTCGTCCTCAACCGGTCCCCCGCCCGCGTGCACGCCGACCTGCGGGTCGACCTGCCGACCGAGCGCGACCAGATCGAGACCCGCGGGCTGCCCGAGTTCATCCGCCTCAGGGCCGAGGTCGGCCGGCTGGTGCGCGGCGGGGCCAAGGTCCCCGGCGCCGCGCCCGCCGCGGGCAAGGGCGCCGACGCCGCGGCCGACGGCCCCGTCCGGAAGGGCAAGGCCGCCGAGGCCGCCGAGGCCGAGAAGGCGGAGGTCCCGAAGGCGGACACCAAGAAGACCGACACCACGAAGGCGGACGCGAAGAAGGCGGACGCGAAGAAGGCGGACGCCGCCAAGGCCGACGCCGCGAAGACCGACGCCAAGAAGACCGACGCCAAGAAGACCGACGTCGCCAAGAAGACCGAGGCGAAGAAGACCGACGCCGCGCCCGCGGGTGCGGCGGAGGAGCGGGACGACGCGAAGGCCGAGAGCGGCACGTCCGTCGCCAAGGCCGCCGCGAAGCGGACCGGCAAGGACGCCGGATAACCCGCGCGCGGCACCGCCGCGGCGTCCGCCGAGGACTCCGCCGGGACGGACGCGCCCGCCGGCGACGGGGCCGGCGGGAGAGCGCCCGGCGGACCGAGGCGGAACGAGCCGGAATCGGACGGCGGCGCCGCATTCGGTCGCGGAATCGGACATCATGGCGAAGGCGGGCCGGACGCGACGTCCGGTTCGCGGGCCGGGTCCCACGGCGATCCGGCCGGCCAAGGGCCGCCGCCGACAGGCGGCGCTGACACGACCCGGGGGCGGGGCCGCCCACCGACGGTCCCGCCGCTCCCGGGGACCAACGAAGGGCGATTCATGCGCGTACTCATCGTGGGGGCCGGGATCGGCGGGCTCACCACCGCGTTGAGCCTGCACGAGGCGGGGGCGGAACCCGTCATCGTCGACGCCGCGCGGGAGTTGCGCCCGCTCGGCGTCGGCATCAACCTGCTGCCGCACGCCGTCCGGGAGCTCACCGAGCTCGGTCTGGGCGACGACCTCGCGGAGATCGGCATCCCCACCGCCGAGATGGTGCACTTCGACCGGTACGGCGGCCGCATCTGGGGCGAGCCGCGCGGGCGCGACCTCGGCTACAACTGGCCGCAGTACTCGATCCACCGCGGCGAGCTGCAGATGGCCCTGTTCGACGCGGTCCGCAAGCGGCTCGGTGACGGCGCCGTCCGCACCGGGACCGTCTTCCAGGACTTCGAGCAGGACGGCTCCACGGTGCGCGCGCGGCTGCTCGACCGGGCGTCCGGGGAGGTCCGCACCGAGGAGGCCGACGTGCTCGTCGGCGCCGACGGGCTGCACTCGGCCGTCCGCGCCCGGCTGTACCCGGACGAGCGCGCGCCGCTGTGGAACGGGATCCGGATGTGGCGCGGCGTCGCCGAGGGCGAGCCGTTCCTCACCGGCCGGACCCTCGCCGTCGCGGGCAGCAACGCCACCGCCAAGCTCGTCGTCTACCCGATCTCCCGGCGCGCCGAGCGCCGCGGGAAGGCGCTGCTGAACTGGGTGGCGGAGGTGAAGCTGGCCGACGACCGGCTGGACCGGACCGCCGACTGGAACCGGACGGGCCGCCTCGAGGACGTCCTCCCGCACTTCGCCGACTGGACGTTCGACTGGCTGGACGTCCCCGCGATGCTGCGCGCCACGGACGAGATCCTCGAGTACCCGATGGTCGACCGCGAGCCCCTCGGGCGCTGGACGTTCGGCCGCGTCACCCTGCTCGGCGACGCCGCCCACCCGATGTACCCGATCGGGTCGAACGGCGGCTCGCAGGCCGTCCTGGACGCGCGGGTCCTCGCGCACGAGCTGGTCGCGGCGGGCCCCGTCGATGGCCTGCTCGGCTACGAGCGGGAGCGCCGCGAGACCGTCAACGCGATCGTGCTGGCCTGCCGGGACATGCCCGCCGACCGGGTGCTGCACACGGTCAGCCAGCGCGCCCCGGAGGGGTTCACGGCGATCGAGGACGTGCTCGCGCCGGAGGAGCTCAAGACGATCACCAGCGCGTACCGGCAGACGTCGTTCTCCGACGTGGACGCGCTGAACTCGCGCCCGTCCTACACGGCGGCGCGCTGACCCCGGCCGCGGGTCATTTCGCCTCGGAGTAGCGGTCCACCACCGCGATCTCCATCGGGAACACGACGGGCGTGCCGCCGAACAGCAGGCGGCGCGCCTCGTCGGCGGCCGCCCGCACCGCGTCCGCGACCTCCTCCGCGAGCTCCGCGGGCGCGTGCACGATCACCTCGTCGTGCTGGAAGAACACCAGCCGCGGCGGGCCGAGCCCGGTCAGCCGGCGGCGCAGCGCGCCGAGCAGCGCCAGCGCCCAGTCGGCGGCGGTCGCCTGCACGACGAAGTTGCGGGTGAACCTGCCGCGGCTGCGCAGCTCCCGCGCGCCGCCGTCGTCGGAGGTCAGCGCCCGCCAGCCCGGGGACGGCGGCGGGCACGTCCGGCCGAGCAGGGACCGGACGAGCGCGCCCCGCTCGCCCGCGCGGGCGGCCGCCTCGACGTACCCGAACGCGTCGGGGAAGCGCTTCTTGAGCACCGCGAGGAGCTGCACGGCCTCGCCCGTCCCGCCGCCGTACATCGCCGACAGCAGCGCCAGCTTCGCCTTGTCGCGGGCGCTCAGCTCGGGCCCGGCGGTGAACGACTCGGCGAGCGCGGCGTACAGGTCGCCGTGGGCGGCGGCGTCGGCGAACGCCCGGTCCCCGGCGAGGGCCGCGAGGACGCGCGGCTCCAGCTGGGCGGCGTCCGCGACGACCAGCCGCCACCCGGGGTCGGCGACGACCGCCCGCCGCAGCACCCGCGGGATCTGCAGCGCGCCGCCGCCGCTGGTGGCCCACCGCCCGGACACCACCCCGCCGACCACGTACTCCGCACGGAACCGGCCGTCCCGCACCCACGCGTCGAGCCACGCCCACCCGTGCGCCGTGTGCAGCCGCGCCAGCTCCTTGTACTCCAGCAGCAGCGGCACGGCCGGATGGTCGACGCCCTTCAGGACGTGCGCCCGCGTCGACGGCACCGGCAGGCCCGCCGCCGCGAACGCCTTGAGGATCTGCGCGGGCGAGTCGGGGTTGACGCGGCGGCCGAACGCGGCGCCGATGCGGTCGGCGAGGTCCTGCAGCCGGCGCGGCCGCAGCCCGCCCGACGGCCGCGGGCCGAGCAGTTCGGTGAGCAGCGCGTCGTGCTCGTCCGCCGACCAGGGCAGCCCGTCGTGCCCCAGTTCGGCGGCGACGAGCGACCCGGCGGACTCCGCCGCCGCGAGCAGCGGGAAGCCGTCCAGCTCCGCCATGGCGCGCCGCTGCGCCGCGTGCACCTCGACGATCGCCGCGAGGTCGTCCGGGACGTCGGTGTCGGAGTCGAACAGGGACGCCTGCGCGGCCTCCCGCACGGGCGCCGGGTCGGGCGGGACGGGCGCGCCGTGCAGCCGCGCCCGCGCCGCGGCGACCGACCGCGGCTCGCCGTACCGTCCGGCGTGCCCGAGCAGCAGGCTCTCCACGAGTTCGAGGTCGTGGCAGCGCGCCACCCGCACGCCGGCGTCCAGCAGCCGCGGGTACAGCCGCGCGGTGGACGCCCACACCCACCGGGGCTTGGCGTCCCGCTCGGCCTCCGCGATGGCGGCGACCAGGTCGGGTACGGGGCGCGCGGGCCCCGCGGGCGCGCCGTCCTCGGCGAGGGGGCGCAGCTCTCCCCCGCCCCCCGGCCCCGCGGCCGCCGCCATCCGCACCCGCCCATTCTGGCGCCGGCCACCGACAGAAACGCGAGACCCCTCCGCGACGGGTGGGCGCGGAGGGGTCGGGAGGGCCAGGGCCGTGGCCCCCGGGGCGTCAGGCGACGAGCGAGACCTGCTGCTGGGGCGGCGTCCCGCCGTAGCGGTCGACGACCTTGTTGAGCTGGATCTGGTAGTACAGCACCCCGAACCCGATGAGGCCGAGCAGGAACCCGATGCCGCCGCTGCAGCTCGGCGCCAGCCCCGCGGCGCGCTGCGCCTGCGCGATGCGGCCGCCGAGCTTGACCCACATCACCAGCGGCCAGATGCCGAAGGTGAGGAAGCCGAAGAGCATCGACAGCAGCGCGTTCATCGCGGAGTCGCCGACCCGCCGGTCGTAGCGGTACAGCTCCGAGTGGACCTTGAAGAACCACACCAGGCCGTAAATGCCGAAGGTGATGATGGGCAGGCCGAGCCAGGCGCCGAGCGGGTTGCGCCGCTTCATGTTGGCGCCGGAGCCGGCGGCGGCGGGCGCCTGCTGCGGCGCCGCCGCGGGCGCGTAGCCGCCCTGGTAAGCCTGCTGCGGTTGGCCCTGCCCCTGCTGGGGGTAACTCATGCACTCTCCTGTGGAAGCCGTTCACCCGTGCGTGATCAAGAACTGTACGCCCGGCGCGCGGCTCGTGCGGCGAGATCGCCGAAGTCGCCCTACCGCAGCGGAATCCGCACTTCGTCCTCGACCGGCGGGAACGTCTCGTGGTCGCCGCACCCCGTCGCGGCGTGGCAACGGATCCGCAGCTCGTCCGCGGTGACGTCCAGCCGCAGGAAGCTCTTGAAGAACGGCGGCTCGTCCCAGTCGGCCAGTTCCGAGCGGAACCGCTGCGGCAGCTTGCGGACCGGCAGCCGCAGCGGCCCCCGCCGCCGCCGGTCGCCGCGCGGCACCCCCAGCGCGGACGCGACGAACCGGGCCCGCAGCGGCACGTCGCGGGCCTCGTAGCCCCGGCCGGGCTCGATGCCGAGCCGGCGCCGCACCGCCGCCGTGGCCTCCTCCGGCGTGAGGTCGAACAGCTTCGGCAGGCGCAGCCACCGCCCGTACAGCCTGCTGTACCGCGACAGGGAGTCGCCCCGCAGCGGGTAGCAGCGGAACTCGCTCTCCTTCACGGACCGGGTCCGCGGGATGGTGTGCGTCGCGTGCATGAACGCGCCCCCGCCGCCCGCCACGACGTACTGCAGCGGGCGCCCGTCCGCCCGCGCCATCGGGTACCGCTGGTAGTTGTGGATGTCGCCGCCGATCGCCGCCACGTAGTTGTGCGCCGGATCGCGGACGATCTCGTCGACCGTCCCCCCGCCCTCGATCGGGCACGGGTGGTGCTCGTCGTCCACGTACAGGGGCTTCCCGGTGACCAGCAGCTTCGGCTTCGGCCCCCCGGACACCCCCCGCAGCCACTC
>NZ_QHJN01000213.1:0-12083 GCF_003947565.1 Actinomadura sp. WAC 06369
GCCGTCGGTCTCGAAGAGGGACGCGTAGGCGGGGTCGGCGGCCATCGCGGCGAGGTCGGTGACGACGGGCGCGCGCGGGGCGCCGTCCACCGGGGTGTGGACGGCGGTGCGGAGCAGGCGGGCGGCGTCGATCAGCGCCGTCGCGGCGCGGACGCCCGCGCCGGTGCGGGCGCGGGCGAGCAGGGCCGCGACGGCGCCCTCGGCGGCGATCAGGGCGCCGAGCACGTCGGTGACCGTGAGGAGGGTGGGGCCGGACACGAGCGCGGCGACGCCCGAGTGGGCCTGCACGAGGTAGTCGGTGCCCATCGGCTGCGGGGCGGGGAGGGCGTCGGCCCAGCCGCCGGCGTGCGCGTACACCAGGGACGGGCGGACGGCCGCGAGGTCGGCGGCGCCCAGGCGGAAGCGGGCGGCGCGGCCCGGCGGCCAGTTCTGCAGGAACGCGTCGGCGGACGCGGCGAGCCGCAGGGCCGTGCCGCGCCCGGCGGCGGTCGTGAGGTCGGCCTCGACGGCGGACTTGCCGCGGTTGAGGGCGAGGAAGCGGGCGGAAAGGTCGCCGGACAGCGGCGGGACGCCGCGCAGCGGGTCGCCGCCGGGCGGTTCGAGCCGGACGACGTCGGCGCCGAGGAGCGCGAGGAGGTGCCCGGCGAGCGGGCCCTGCACCCGGTTCGTCGACTCGACGACGCGGAGGCCCGCGAGGGGGCCGGGCCCGGCGGGCGGCGGGGCGGGCGGGGCGGCGGGCGGCGTCACCGCGCGCAGCCGCCACGGGGACGCCGGGGCGGGCGGCGGCGGCACCGTCGCGGGCCGGACGGGCACGCCGCTGACGCCCGCGGCGTCGGCGGCGTCGCGGACGGCGCGGTACTCGTGCTCGCCCGCGGCCTTCGCGAGGTCCGGGGGGAGCGCGCAGGTCGCGGTGGCGAAGCGCTGCTGGAACGGGGGCCAGCCGCGGACGATCGCGGCGCGGCCCGCGCCGAGCGCCGACCAGAACCACAGCCACCGCTCGGCGTCGAACGTCTCGAGCTCGAACACGACGCCGTCGGACGAGCGGAACGGCGGGGTGCGCTCGGCGTCGCCGGCGGGGTCGGCGGGACGCCCCGCGCCGGGTTCGGCGGTCGCGACGGCGACGTACTGGGTGAGCGCGAGCGCCGCGGCCTGCGCGACGGACGTGGTCGCGGCGACGTCCGTCCGGCCGTGCAGGGCGGCGAGGGCGGCGGCGGTGAACGCCTGCGCGGCGAGGACGCCCGCGCAGGCGGACGCGAAGTCGACGGGCAGGACGCGGGGGCCGCCGGCGGCGCGCCCGTGGACCTGCATGATGCCGCAGGCGGCCTGCACGTCGTGCTCGCCGCGCATCGGCACGGGCACCGGCCCGGACCAGCCGATGCGGCATTCGGGGAGGGCGCCGCCGAACGGGGTGCGGACGGCGGCGAGCCGTCCGGCGGGCGCGGCCGGCGGGGCGGCCCGGGCGTGCTCGACCGTGCAGCCGAGGGCGCGGAGGCGGGCCGCGGCGACGCGCAGCGGGAGGGTGTCGCCGGACGCGCGGACGGTCGTCCCGGCGAGGGGGCGCGTCACGTCCATCGGCCCGTCCCGTACGTCTCGGGGGTGAGGCCGAGCCGCTCGCGCAGCGCGGCGCGCCGCACCTTGCCGGTGCCGGTGCGCGGGATGTCGTCCCAGGCCAGGACGACGGGTTCGGCGAGGGCGGGCAGGTCGGCGGTCGCGGCGCGCCAGGCGGCGGGGTCGAGGGCGCCGCCGTCGGTGACGGCGACGGGCTGCGCCGGGCGGCCGGGGACGCTGAGCACGACGCATTCGGCGACGCCGGGCAGCCGGTCCTCGATGACGTCCTCCAGTTCGGTGGCGTTCTCGGGGACGGCGTCGGCCTCCCGGTCGAGCAGGAGGAGGCGCCCGTCGCGGGTGAGGGCGCCGATGTCGCCGGTCATGAACCAGCGGCCCGCGCGCTTGCGCTCGAACCGGGACCGCTCGCCGACGTACCCGTCGGCGAGGGCGCGGGTGGCGCAGACGACGAGGCCGGGGGTGCCGCGCGGGACGGGCCGCAGGGTGGTGCGGTCGAGGACGCGGAGCCGGGTGCGGCCGGGGACGGGGCGGCCGAGGTCGCGGGTGGTGGGGTGCCGTTCGCGTTCGGCGGCGAGGGCGCGGCGGGTGAGGAACCGGAAGGTGAGCGGGCCGGTCTCGCTCTGCCCCCAGCCCTGGAGCCAGAGGGGCCGCGGGTGCCGCGTCGCGCCGAGGAACGTCCGGACGGTCGGCGGGTGCACGGCGTCGAACGTGCTGATGAAGAGCCGCACGCGGTCGAACGGGTGGTCGTCGCCGGTCCGGGCCCGGGACCGCCAGCGGACGAACGCGGCGGGCTGGGCCTCGACGACGGTGGGCCGGTGCCGGTCGAGCAGCGGCCCGGCCTCGTCCCAGCGGGAGTCGGGGATCGCGAGGAGTTCGCGGGGGCCGTGGGTGAGCGCGACGGCCGTCCAGGCGAGGGCGCGGCCGTGCACGAACGAGAACGATCCGGCGACGACGTCGTCGGGGCGGGCGGACAGCACCGGCCAGCGGTGCGCCTCGAACCCGGCGAGGCGGCGCAGCAGCGTCCGGGTGGTGTGCGCGACGAGCTTCGGGACGCCGGTGGTGCCGGACGTGTGCATGATCGCGAGCGGGTGGTCGACGGGCGGGCGGTACGGGGCGGGGGCGGGCGCGCCGCGCACGTCGTCCAGGGTGAGCGCCCCGGCGGCCGGGCCGTCCAGGACGAGCGTGCGGGCGGCGAGGGACTCGGGGGCGCGGCCCGCGGACCAGCTCGCGGCGAGCCGCGCCGCGTCGACGACGAGCAGGGCGGGATCGAGCCGCTTGAGCAGGGTGTCGAGCGCGCCGGCGTCCAGGTGCGCGGACAGCGGCGCGGGGACGGCGCCGATGCGGGCGGCGGCGCAGCACAGCAGCACCGTGTCCCAGTGGTCGCGCTTGGCTATCGCGACCCGGTCGCCGCGCCGGGCGCCGGCGGCGGCGAGCCAGCCGGCGGCGTCCCGCACCAGCCCGGCGAGGGCGGGCAGGCCGTGGACGGTGCCGAGGCCGGGCGCGATGTCGAGCGGGCGGCTCAGGTGCACCGTCGTCGGGCGGCCCCGCGCGGCGAGGTCGTCGAACAGCGTGCCCAGCTCGATGCGTCGGCCGAGGGGGGTCATCGGCTCACCTCCGGGACGGGGTCGGGGTCGGCGGCGGCGGCTAAGGCGGGACGGCCGTCGAGGTGCGCGGCGACGCGCGCGGCGGCCGTCCCGCCGGACGCGACGGCGCCCTCGCTGCACGGGCGCAGCGCCGTCCAGTCGCCCGCGTACTCGACGGCCGCGGCGGGGCGGCGGGCGAAGCCGGCGCGGAGCCGCAGCGCGCGCGGCGTCGCCTCCGGCAGCCCGTACCGGAACCGCGTCACCCGGACGTGCCGGACGTGCCGGGACACGCCGGGGACGAACCGTTCGGCGCGGGCGAGCAGCCGGTTGGCGACGGCGTCGTCGGGCGCGCCGACGAGTTCGGCGGTGCCGCGCGGCGACGTGATGAGCGACAGCAGGCCGCGCCCGCCGGGCGCCCGCCCGGGGTGCTTGCGGTGGTCGGCGGTGATCGCGCCGAGCAGCGGGTCGGCGGCGTCGGGGACGAGCGTCGCGAACCGGGGGCGGGTGCCGCGCGGCGCGAGCGGCCGGTCCAGGACGAGGCTGACGCGGAGCATCGGCGCGTACCCGCAGGCCCGCAGGTACGCGGCGACCGCGGGCGGGGCGTCCGGGTGCAGCCGGGCCGCGACGGGCGCGGGCACGGCGAGGACCGCCGCGCGGGCCGTCACGGTCCCGCGCGGCGACTCGATCCGGACGCCGCCCGGCCCGGCCGCCACCCGCGTGACCGGGTGGCCGGTGACGACGTCGAGGCGGGCGGCGAGGGCGCGGGCGAGGGCGTCCATCCCGTCGCGGTAGGTGCGCCAGCCGCCGGAGCCGCCGGTGGACGCCAGGTGCGCGGCGAACGGGGCGGCGGCGGAGCGCTCGGGGTCCCAGCCGAAGAACCCGCCGACCAGCGGATGCACGAGGTACTCGCGCAGATCGGGATGGTACGGCCGGACGAGTTCGGCGATCGTCGCGGTGCCGAGGGAGGTGTGCTCGGGGTGCCGCGGGTCGAGGTCGCCGAGCCGGGCCAGCCGCACCTGGAGCCGCACCAGGTCGAGGCGGGCGCGGAGCGGCAGGCCCGCGCCGGTCAGCAGCCCGAGGGGGCGGCCGACGTGCGGGCGGGTGCGGCCGCCGCGCCACACGGCGAGCGCGTCGGGGACCCGCGGGACGGCGCCCGGGTCGGCGTCGAGGCCGAGTGCGGAGATCAGCCGCCACGTCGCCGGGTACGCGGGCGGGCCGGGGAACATCTCGGCGCCGATGTCGATCAGGCAGCCGTGCTCGCGGACCGTCCGCATCCGCCCGCCGACGGCGGCCGCGGCCTCGAACACCCGGACCGTCCGGCCCGCCTCGGCGAGCGCGTGCGCGGCGGCCAGCCCGGCGGGGCCCGCGCCGACGACGGCGACGTCCAGGCCGGTCATGACGCGAGCCCGGTGGCCGCCAGGTTCGCCGCCACCAGCAGCACCACGGTGACGCGGTGGGCGTGGATGGCGATGCGGCGGGCCCGCAGGATGTCGCCCCGGAACCCGATGACGAGGTGCGCGAGGCGCATCGCGACGACGGGCAGCAGCACCGCCGGGAACCACCACGGCGCCGCCCCGGCCGCCGCCGACCCGATGATCAGCAGCACCTGCGCGGCGGTCGCCGCGGCGACGAACGCGCGGTGCGTCCGCGCGGACACGAGCGTCGCGACGGTGATGCGGCCCGCGTCGCGGTCGCCGTCCGCGTCGTTGGTGTTGGAGTAGAGCCCGAACAGCATCGGCCCCGCCCCGAACACGACGGCCTGCACGATGACGAACGCGGACGCGGCGCCCGTCAGCAGCGCGTACGGGACGAGCGTCCAGCCGATCCCGAGCCCGATCAGGAAGACCTCCTGGAACCCGCGGTAGCTGAGCTTCAGCCCCCACGAGTACTGGACGGACGCGGCGACGCACACCGCCGCGAGCGCGATCGCCCACAGCGGGCGGTGCGGGGCCGCCGCGACGCTCACCGCCCACAGCAGCGCGCCCGCCACCGTCGCCGACCAGGCGAACCGCAGCGCCTGCTCCTCGGTGAGGGTCCCCGCGACGAGCGGTTTGCGGTGCAGGCGGCGCCGCGCGGCGTCCGACCCGTAGTTCGCGGCGTCGCTGCCGTCGCGGAACCCGGTGATGTCGTCGAAGCCGACCATCGCGGCCACGACGACGACCTCCGCGATCAGCACGAGGCCGAGCAGCCCGAACGTCCCGCCGTCCCAGCGGACGGCCGGGCCGAGCAGCGCCCACACCAGCAGCAGGCCGAGGTAGTAGTCGAAGATGTCGAGCTTGGCCAGGCGCGCGTAGGCGGCGAGGCCGGCGGGACCGGACGTGCCCGGCCGGGCGAGGGTCGTGTGGCGCGTCATCACCGCTCCCGGTTCGTGTGGGTGTCGGGGTGTGCGTCGGGGTCGGGGTGCGTGTCGGGGTGTGCGTCGGCGAACGCGCAGACGGCGTCCGCGACGCGCTCCACCTGCGCGTCGGTCAGGTGCGGGTACAGCGGCAGCGAGATGTTGCGGCGGGCGGCGGACTCGGCGTTCGGCCACGCCGCGCCGGGCGCCGTGTGCGGCGCGAACGCGGGCTGGGCGGGAAGCGGGCGCGGGTAGTAGACGTGCGCCGTGATCCCCCGCTCGGCCAGGTGGGCCCGCAGCTCGTCGCGCCGCCCGGTGAGGACCGTGTACACGTAGTGGAAGCGGCCGTCGCCGCCGACGGGCGGCGCCGCCAGGCCCCGGTCGGCGAGCGGCGCGAACCGCCGCGAGTAGTACGCGGAGATCTCCGCGCGGCGCGCCAGCCGCCCGTCCAGTCCGGGCAGCCGGTGCAGCTGGAACAGCGCCATCACCTCGTCGAACCGGCTGTTGAGGCCGACGCCGTTCCGGCCGACGCGGTGGTGGACGAACCGGTGCACGCCGTCCTGCCCGTGGTTGCGCAGCATCCGGACGGCGCGGCCCAGCGCCGCGTCGCGGGTGAGGACGACGGCGCCCTCCCCCGGCATCCCGAACGTCTTGACCTGGACGAACGAGTACACCCCGGCGTCGCCCCAGCAGCCCGCGGGGCGTCCCGCGAGCGTGCCGCCCTGCGCGAGCGCCGCGTCCTCCACGAGCGGCAGCCCGTACCGGTCGGCGAGGGCGCGGAACGCGGGCATGTCCGCCATCACCGAGAACATGTGGGCGGGCATGAGCGCCTTCGTGCGCGGCCCGATCAGCGCCTCGGCGGCGGCCGGGTCGACCGTCAGCCGGACCGGGTCGATGTCGGCGAACACCGGGCGGGCGCCGGCGTCCAGGACGGTCGCGGCGAGCGGCGCGCAGCCGAACGCGGGCACCACGACCTCGTCGCCGGGCCCGACGTCCAGCGCCGCGAGCAGCAGCGACAGCCCGGACGTGCCGCTGGAGCACGCCACCGCGTCGGCGGTGCCGGGCCCGAGGCGGTCGCGGAGCGCGCTCTCCAGGCGGGCGGTGTGCTCGCCGAGGATGAACGTCTGGCCGGGCGCGGTGCCGACGGCGCGGACGGCGTCCAGCAGCGCCTCCCGGTCGTCCTCGAACAGGTCGGGCGGGAAGAACGGGATGGTCGCGGCGGTGGTCTCGGCGGTGGATCCGGCGGTGGATCCGTCGAGGGGCGGGGCGGTCACCGGGCCCGCCTCCTTCCGGCGTAGAAGCGCTCGATCTCGTCGCACACCCGGTCGGCGTGCGCGTCGGGCAGGTCGGGGTACAGCGGCAGCGCGAGCGCGGCGGCGCACGCCGCCTCCGCGCGGGGGAAGTCGCCGGTGCGGTGGCCGAGATGCGCGAAGCACGGCTGGAGGTGCAGCGGGCGCGGGTAGTACACCTCGGTGCCGATGCCGCGGGCGGCGAGGTGCGCGGCGAGCGCGTCGCGGTCGTCGACCTCGACGAGGTGCACGTACACGACCCGTCCCGTGCCGGGATGCGGCGGCGCGTCCCCCGGGACCCGCCGCACGCCCGGGACGTCCCGCAGCCGGGCGTCGTAGCGGGCGGACAGGTCGGCGCGCCGCGCGATGTCGGCGTCCAGCCGGCCGAGCTTGCCGAGCAGCACCGCCGCCTGCACGTCGTCCATCTTGCTGTTGCGGCCCGGCAGGACCGTGGCGTTCGCGATGCCGGCGAAGTCGCCGAGCGTCCGCCCGCCGCGCCCGTGGTGCCGCAGCATCCGGACGGTCTCGGCGACGGCGTCGTCGTCGGTGAGGACGGCGCCCGCGTCGCCGATCGCGCCGAGCGTCTTCGCGGGGAAGAACGACAGCGCGCCGCCCGCGCCGAGCAGCCCGGCGTGCGCGCCGTCCACCCGCATGCCGGCCGCCTCGGCGCTGTCCTCCACGACCGCCAGCCCGCGCCGCCGCGCCACCTCCAGGACGCCGCGCATGTCGGCGGGCCGGTCGAACAGGTGCACCGGCATGATCATCCGGGTGCGGGGGGTGACGCGGGCGTCCGCCGACGCCGGGTCGATCCCGTACCCGCCTTCCTCGATGTCGGCGAACACCGGGACGCCCCCGGCGAGCACCACGGACGTCGCCGTCGCGACGAACGAGTACGCGGGGACGACCACCTCGTCGCCCGGCCGGAGCCCGGCGGCGCGCAGCAGCAGCACCAGCGCGTCCGTCCCGGAGTTGACGGCCGCGACGTGCCGGGCGCCGGTCCAGCGTTCGAGGGCCCGCTCGAGTTCGGCGACCTTCGCGCCGTGCGAGAACTTCCCGTTGTCGAGGACGTCGTTCAGATGTCGTCGGATGCCGTCCCATTCGGCGTTGAACGTCGCCGCCTGGGTGAAGAACGGAATCGTCTTGGCGGTCATTGTCAGCACTTTCTCCGCACGTTCTCCCGCACGTTTCTCCGCACGTCTCTCCGCTGGTTCGCGTGTCGGCGGCGGAACCGCCCGGGAGGGCGCCGGCACCGGAGGCCGTGACGAGGATTCCGGTGCGGCGCCCTCCCGGACGTTCCGTCATTTCCGGGACGGCCCGGCCGGGGCCGGGGGCGGCCTCAGCGGCCGAGCAGCGGGATGTCGTTGCGGCCGAGGTGGTAGTCGCGCACCGCGTCCACCAGCTCGTCCACCGACAGCTTTCCGCTGTTGTCGGTGTCGAGCTGGCGGAACGCGGTGTCGGCCACCTCGGGGCTCAGCCCGATCGCGGCGAACCAGCCGTGCATCTCCGCCGGGGACACCTCGCCGTCGCCGCTCTTGTCGAGGACCTTGACGATCGCCTGGATCGTCGGCTTCACGACCTCCGCGAACCCCGCGTCGCCCTTGCCGATGATCTCCGTCTCGGCGGCCTCCAGGAACTGGTGCCGGCTCATCGTGTCGGACCCGGCCGCCGCCGAGAGCCGGTCGAACATGCCGAGGTAGGCGTCCTTCAGCTCGTCCGCCGCCGGGGTGCCCTGCGCGCCGAGCCGGGCGATGATCTCGTCCGCCTCGCGCTCGAAGTCGGCCCGCTCGATGGTGCCGTTGCCGTTGTTGTCCCAGAGCCGGAACCGCTCCTCGAGCCGGTTCTCCTGCTTCGTCGCCATGACCATCTGGCCTTCCTTTCCGCATCCTCACGCCGGATGCCGCTGGTCGAATCGAATGCTTTTCGGGGAGCGATTCGAACTTCCGACCCCACACCACTGAGATTGCCTAACCGAGCCGGTCCGAACCATGCGGCGAAGGTAAGACCCGCATACCCCCGGAACGAATTCGGCATCACCTGTCGCGACTATTTAATTTGGGCATGCCGCGGCTAACTCAATGGCTGATTCGGTCATTCGAGTAAAACGTCGGCGAAATCAGGCCGGCGGGGCGCCCCGGCGGAACACGAGCCTTTCCTCCGGCGCCAGCCCCAGCTCCCCGCCGGCCAGGGGCGGCCCCGGAACGGCCCGCACCAGGACGTTGTAGTGGTTCGGCAGATGGCAGCCGTCGAAGCCGAGCAGCACCCCGATCCGGCGGTGGCCGATCCACAGGACGTCCCCGCGGTCCAGCACCCCCGCGGCGCCGATCTCCGCGAACCCGAGGAACGCGACCCGGTCGATCCGGGCGCCCGCCGCCGTCTCCGCGTGGTCCGTCGCCACCAGCTCGTGCACCTCGCCCGCCCGCACGCACCGGCTCGCGAACGGCTCCAGCCGCATCCCCCGGTCCGTCCGGCGGTGCGTCAGCACCTTCACGAGCGTCCCGTGCACCTCGCGCTTCGCGCCGTCCTCGTCCGGGTTCACGCCGCCTCCAACCGGTACGCGTCCTCGACGAACCGCAGCGCCGCGAGCCCGCCGTCGTACCCGGCCCGCCCGCGCACGCACCGCGCGAACGCCCGCAGCACCCCGACGTATTCGTGCCACAGCGACTCCTTGAAGCCCGGATGCCCGCCGAGCATGTCGGCGCGCAGCGCCCGCCCGTCCGCCAGCCGGACCGCCACGTCCTTGCACTCGCCGGGATACGACCAGTCGAGCAGCACCCGCGCCCGCGCCGCGCCCGCGCGCAGCCCGATGTCGGCCCGCCGGTCGGTGCCCGCCGCGTCCCGCTCGATCCGCGCCGACACCGCCTCGGCCGGGCCCAGCAGCAGCCGCACCAGGTCGAACGCGTTCGGGCCGTTGTCCGCGACGCACCCGCCGCCGCACCGCCGCGCGTCCAGGTACCAGCCGTCGTCGCCCGCGTGCTCCTCGATCCGCTCCAGGTACCGGACCGTCACCTCCGCCACCGGCGCCCCCGCGCACTCCCGCACCAGCCGCTCCACCGCCGCGTTGTACCGCCGGTGGAACGCCGTGAACAGCGGGACGTCCCGCCGCTCGGCGACCGCCGCCAGCTCGGCGCCCTCCGCGGCCGTCAGCGCCAGCGGCTTCTCCACGCAGACCGCCACGTCCCGCTCCAGCGCGTCCATGCAGATGCGGTGGTGCACGTCGTTCGGCACCGTCACCACCACGGCGTCCGGCCGATCCTCCTCCAGCAGCCGCACATGGTCGGTGCGGCCCGGCACCCCCAGTGCGAACGCCTTCCGCGGATCCTCGTCGCACACCGCGACCAGCCGCAGGTCCGGCGCGTCCCGCAGCGCCGCCAGGTAGAAGCGGGAGATCACCCCGAGCCCGACGACCGCCACCCGCAGCGGCGGCCTCACCGCCGCACCTCCGGAACCGCGACGCCCGTCCGCACCGCCACCTCGTACAGCTCCCGGTACAGGCCGCCGCCGAGCGGGACGCCGTCCCGCATCCGCTCCCGCGCCCGCTCGTGCTCGTACCACCCCGGATACCGGACGGGCGCGGCCGGATCCACCGGCGGGCAGTCCAGCAGCGCGCCGAACAGCGCGCCCGCGTCCGCCGCGAACCCGGCCCGGCCCGGCGCGACCGCCACCGCGGCGAACCCGATGTCGTCGTCGCGGCCCCCGCCCGGCGGGCCCAGCGCCGCCCCGGCCACCAGCGCCGCCAGCACCTCCACCGCGACGCCCAGCCCGAACCCCTTGTGCTGCCCCGGCCGCCCGCCGAGCCACAGCAGGTGCGCCCGTCCCGCGTCGAACCGCGCCGGGTCGGTGACCGGGCGGCCCGCGTCGTCCGCGAGCAGCCCCTCCGGGACCGTCCGCCCGTCCCGCGCCGCCTGCCGGATCCGGCCCGTCGGCGCCGCGGTCGTGCTCATGTCGAGGACGAACGGCGGGTGCGGCCCCGCGGGCGCCGCCACGCTCAGCGGGTTCGTCCCCAGCATCGGCGCCGCGCCGCCCGGCGGCCGCGCGATCCGCTGCCCGCCGCAGTTCGCCGCGACCAGCCCCACCATCCCCCGCTTCACGGCCCGCAGCGCGTGCGGCCCCGCGCAGCCGAAATGGGTCGCGCCCCGCACCGACACCATCCCGATCCCGTGCTCCTCCGCGCGGTCGGCCGCGAGGTCCATCGCCGCGCCCGCCGACCACAGGCCCAGCGCCCGGCCCGCGTCCACCAGCACCAGCGCGCCCCGGTCGTCCACCACGCGGTGCTCCGCGCGCGGATCCACCCGCCCGTCGGCCAGCCGCGGCAGGTACAGGCGCGTCAGGTTCGCCAGCCCGTGCGACTCCATGCCCGCGACGTCGCCGTGGCACAGCGTCCGCGCCGCGGCGCGGGCCCGCTCGCGCGGCACCCCGTGCGCGGCGAACACCGCGGCGGTGAAATCGAGGAGTTCCGCGTAGTCCACGCGGACGCCGGCCCGCGGCTCCGCGGCAGCGGTCGTCAAGGTCACCATGCTCCGATCAGCTCGTCGGTGAAAGCGATGAGCACGCGGGCGACGTCCGCCGCGAACGCCGCCAGCTCGGCGGCGTCGGCGGACTCCCCCTCGGCGTGCGCGTTGTCGGCCGCGAGATCGCCCGGCCCCAGCACGACCGAGCACGCCCCCGGCACCTGCGACATCCAGATCGCGTCGCACGTGAACCCCGGCTCGTCCGGCGGCCACGGCGGAATCCCCGCGCGCTCCAGCAGCGCGTGCCCCCACGCGCTGCGGTCGTCCAGCACGGGCAGGCCCCGCTTCCGCCACTCCAGCCGCGTGACGGCGTGCGCGTCCGCCGCGGTCCGCGCGAACAGCAGCGAGTCGCCGAACCGCGCCGCGAACGCGTCGAGGCCGTCCCGCAGCGCGGCCTCGACCTCCCGCTCCAGCCGGCGGCCCGCGTCCATCGACGCGTACGCGAGGTTCAGCAGCAGCGAACCCGACCCGTACACCTTGTTGTGCCGCGGCCCCGTCTCGAGCCCCGCCACGCACACCGCCGCCTGCGCCGCGTAGGGGTCCAGCGCGGACCCGAGCCACTGCGCGAGGTACCCCAGCAGGACGCTCGCGTTGTGCCCCTCGCCGGGACGGTCGTCGATCGCGTCCTCGCCCGCCACGACCACCCGCGCGGTCATCGACGCCGTGCAGCGAGCGAGGAACCTCCGGCGGGTGGGTTCGCAGAACACGTTCAGCCGCCCCGTGTACCCGGCCTGCACCAGGGGCCGGGTGCCGGACACGCCCATCGCCCCGCCCTCCTCGCCCCCGACCGCCTGCACCACCA
>NZ_QHJN01000214.1:0-11826 GCF_003947565.1 Actinomadura sp. WAC 06369
GCCGCCCCAGCCCCCGCCCGCGCTCCGCTCGATCGACGATCAGTTCGACGACCGCGAACTTCGACGCGTCCACCACGTCCCAGGACGGTAGGGACGCCGCGGCCCACCAGCCGCCCGCCGCCATGGAGAACCCGAACGCGAACCCCAGGAGCCGCTCGTCCCGCAGCGCCGTGACCAGTGTGAACCCCGACGCCGCCGCCTGACCGCGCGTCCGCTCCACGAACCGGGCGCGGGAGAACTTGGGAGCCGAGTCGTACGGCGGCTCGGCATAGACCCGCTCGTACAGGTCGGCCAACCCGTCCAGCATCGCCAAGGCCCTGCGGCCGTCATCGACGCGAAGCTCGACGCCGGGCACGATCAACCCTCCGTGCGGCCGCACGCCTCCGGCGACGCCAGTTCGCGGAGTTCGCGCACGCAGGACCGCTCCCTCCGCGTCTCCGGCACGGCGTCGAGCACCATCCGCGCGCCGCGCGTCACCGTGGCGGTGCGCTGGGAAGGGCTCAGCGACCCCACCGCGCGGGAGGCGTGGGCGACCCCCGTGGCGACGTCGCCCGCCTGAACCAGGCAGGTCGCGCGGAGCAACTCGATCTGCGCGCGCTGCCGCTCCATGCCCCCCGGGTAAAGGCGCAGGGCGTCGGCCTGAGCACGTTCCGCCCGAGCGGCATCGCGGACACAGGTGTAGGTGAACGCCGCAGTGTGCCGCAGCGCCGTCTCCGGCCACGCCCCGGTGGACAGGCGCTCGTCGGCGGTCGCCCGGGGCAGGCGGCCGAACCTCTCCTCCATGGCGTGGACGGTCCCCGTCGCGTCGCCCGTGCGCCCGAGCAGCGCCAGGGCCTGGGCGCGGGCGGCCATCGCCTCCAGCACCGCGGCGCCCGAGGACGGCCCGGCGATGGCGATCGCCTCATCGGCGAGCCGCAGCACCAGCGCGAGCGGCCGTCCCGCGTACAAGGCGCTCATGGACTCGTACCCGCGCACCCACACCCGCAGGTCCCGGTCCGCGAAGGCGTCGGCGGTGTGGCGAGCGGTCTTCCACCAGTCCCGCGCCTGGCGCGCGTGCCCGAGCGTGGCCGCCGTCATCGCGACGAGCGCGGCGAGCTTCCCGGCGGGGCCGCACAGGCCGCGCCGCGTCCCGGCGTCATCGACGACGCGGATGGTCCGCTGCACCCGCACGAGGTCGTGCGCCAGGTCGGGCAGGAGCGCCCCGGGCGGCGCGGTGAGGAACGCGTGCCCGTACTCGAAGGCGACCTCCTCCCAGTCGGCGATCAGCCGGTCCCGCGGCCCGCCGGGGATCGCCTCGGCGAGCGCCTGCCGGATCGGCTCCAGCGGCTCCTCCGCGACGCCGACGTCCACTCCCAGAAGGCCCAGGCACGCGAGCAGCCGACGGCGTTCCTCGTCCGTCTCCCGCCGCGGCGGCCCCGGCCGTCCGCCGAACAGCCCGCCGGGCTCGACGCCGAGGGCGTCCGCGAGGGCGCGGCGGTAGCGCGCGCCGATGCCCGCGCGCCCGGCCTCCCAGCGCTTGACGTAGCCCTCCACCGTGGCGAGGTCGGGCCGCTGCGCGTCGGGCAGCGCGGCGCACACGCGCGCCGCGAGCACACGCTGCGTCAGCCCCCGCGCGGCGCGCTCGGCGGCGAGTCGGGACCCGAACGCCCGCCGTTCTTCCGGTGTCATGGGAGCACCTCGCGTGTCGGCGTGCCACCTGCCTGCCCGCAGATGCACCCCATTTTGCCTCTGCCGATGTGACCTGCGACACCGCTTCACTGAATCTAGCGACAGGCCCCCGACTGGCAGGGGCGCCCGTCCAGCCGGAAACAAGGCGGCCCCGGCCCGGTGCGCGGACACCGGGGGGCGGGGCCTCGGCCGGAAGGCGGTTCCGACCTATGGCGGATCGTACGACTCCGCACCACCATCTCGCGGCGTTCGCCGCGCGGCTGTCGGCGCGGCGGCTCGCGGTCGAGCTGACCGCGAGCGGGCTGCGCGTCTCGAACCCCGACGTCCCCGCGACCGTCACCGTCACGTGCCGTCCGCGCACCGACGACGGCGGCCGGACGTGGTTCTTCGGCCCCGGCCACGAACCGGTCGCCGAAACCGACCAGATCATGAACGCCGTCACGTGGGCCCTCGCCCGCCTCGCGGCCGACCAGGCCGGGACGGAGACGGCCCGGTGATCACACCGCAGGCGCGGGTGGCCGCCGAGGTGGCGCGCCGGTTCCCGGGGACGTCCGCGTGGCTGGGCAAGGCCACCGGGAGCTGGTGGGCGCTGGCCCGCGACCGCGCGGGCACCTGCCACCTGGTCGAAGCGGCGACGCCCGCCGAACTGGCCCGCCGCCTGAACGCCCTGGACGTCCGCCGCGCCACGCCATCGCCCGAACCGAGGCACCCGCGCGCCGCCGCGCCCGTCCGCACCGTCCCCGCACCTCCCCGGCCTGAACGCCGCCATCGTGCGCCGCGCCGGGGACGGCTGCGGACCGCACTCGGCGGCCTCGTCGCCCCCTGATCCCCGGTCCGCCGCGACTTTCGTGAGGAGAGATGGAGAGCATCGAGATGTTCGGCCGGGACGCGCAACTGCACGCGGCGCTCCGCCGGTGCGCGCCCCAGATGACGGCGTCCCTCGACCGTGACGACCGGGACCTGCCGCACGTGCGCGTCACCTACCGGGAGAACGGGCCCCGGTTCGTGTCCTGGGACGGCGGCACCTACCGATGGCGCACCGGGCCCGCCGCAGGACGGCGCCTGCCCGAAGACGCCGAAAAGGCGGCGGTCGAGATCGCCCGGGAGATGGGCGCGGCGGTGAAGCCGTCATGACCGCGCACGCTCGCCGGTGTGGGCCACCCGGAAATCGCCGTCCTGCACGCCTTCCTGGACCTGACCTCGGCGACCGGCCATGCTGCAGGAAGCCGACCGGCGGCCGGCCCGCCGACCACGCGGGAGACGCGCGCGGGTCGCCGGCCGTCGTCACCGATGCGTAGCGGGGACGCATGACACGAAGCGACCGGGGTGACCTGCCTGCGGTTGTGCGGGAGGCCGTCGCCGAGCGCACCGGCCCGATCCGGGACGTCCGGCCCGCCGACTCCGGCAACCACGCGGACATCGCGTCAACGGTGACCGGCGAGCGCGCGACCGTGTTCGTCAAGGCGGCGCGCAAGCTCCCGGACCGAGACGGCCCCGAGGTCATGTCGCTCCGGTGGGAGGCGCGGGTCAACGCGTTCGTCGGCGAGCTCGCCCCTCGGCTCCTGTGGAGCGCGGAGGCCGAGGGGTGGCTCGTCCTGGCGTTCGAGCACGTCCCAGGACGTCACCCGGACTACTCGCCCGGCTCACCGGACCTGGATCCGGTCGCCCGGACGGTCGGCCGTCTCCAGGCCATTCGGCTCCCGGATGTGGTGGATCGGCCCGTCACCACGCGGTGGGCGGGCATCGGCGACGTGTCGCCGATGGCGGGGACGGCGCTGCTGCACACCGACATCAACCCCGGCAACGTCATCATCGCCGCGGACGGCTCGGTGAGCCTCGTGGACTGGGCGTTCGTCAGCCACGGGGCGCCGTGGGTGGAACTCGGGCAGATGATCCCCTGGCTGCTGGCGGCGGGGCACACCCCCGGCTCGGCCGAGGCGTGGCTGGCCCGCTTCGCCGCCTGGCGGGCGGCCGACCCGGAGGCGATCGACCATTACGCCAGGCTGCACACCGCCGTGTGGACGCTCCGTTCCGAGCGCGTCGCCGCGGCGTGGATCAAGCCCTACCTCGCCGACGTGCGGCGCTGGGCGGCGTACCGGGGAGCGCTGGAATGAGTTCATCGGTCGCCGGGCGTAGGTCTCTCGCCTCATGCGCCTTTGTGAGTCCGCTGGTTAAGGTCGATCGTCATGCAGACCACGGGCAGTGCTCGCCGCCTGACGGCGGAGCGTAGGCGCGACACTCTGGAACGGCTCGGCGCCGAGCGGGACATGTGGGTGTCGACGGCGCATCCTGATCACGGCCCGCACCAGGTGCCGCTATGGTTCCTGTGGGACGGGCGAGCGGTGTGGATGTGCACCGGTGCGGCTTCCGCGACCGCGCGGAACGTCCGGGAGGAGCCGCGCGTGCGCCTGGCGCTACCGGATTCCTTCGACGTGGTGCTTCTCCAGGGGGAGGCGGAGTGCTTCCCGGACCGGGACGTGCCCGGAGAAGCGGCGGATGCCTTCGCCGCCAAGTTCGGGTGGGACCCGCGTACGGAAGACGATCCCTTTTCGTATGTGCGCGTGGTGCCGGAGACCGTGCGCGCCTGGCGTGGTGAGCCGGAACTCCGAGGCAGAGTCATCATGCGCGACGGGACGTGGCTCGAATAGTGGGCGGCACGACAAAGCCCCCTCGATCCCGGTTGTGGGGTCGAGGGGGCTCGTCCAGCGGCTTGAGCGCCCGTGACCGGGACGGCTCAGACGAAGACCGCTCGGATGGGGCCGCCGAAGTAGCCGCTGCCGGCGTGCGCCCAGGAGATGGCGGGCGCGTCCACGATGGGGCCGCCGATGGTGGTGCAGTGGCCCGGGCCGCACGCCGTGCCGACGACGTAGTAGCGGCCCGCGTCGCAGCTGACGCCGATGCTCTTGCCGTCCGACGACCGGTAGGTCGAGCAGGTGGCCTTCTCGACGGCCGGGGCGGCGTGGGCGGGGAGGGCGGTGAGGCCCGTAGTGCAGGCGGCCGCGACCGCGACCGCGGCGGCTCGTGCGTGTGCCTTCACGGGATCGTCCCTTCTCGGTGTCAGTCGTACTGGGGTTCGGGACGCGACCAGGTCACGGACGTGCCCGGCGGGCAGGACACGAGCGAGAAGTACTTGGAGGTGTACCACTCGTAGTTGCCGTGCTTGTAGGAGCCGTCGCTGCACCTGGCCTGCGTCTGGTACATCTGCGCGTCGGGCGGTCCCGCCCAGCAGTGGTAGCTCGCGGTGCGGTCGTAGCTGTGGTCCTCGCACGTCTGCCCCTTGTAGACGAACGAGCGGACGGCCTGCCCCGCGTGCGCGGCGGCGGGGTACAGGGACGTGAGCGCGACCGCGGCCGCGGCCGTCGCGGTGAGCTTGCTCAGGGTGGTGTGCATGGCGCTCCCTTCCGGACATCGCCATGCTCCGCCCGCGCGCTGTCGCCCCGGTCACGCGCCGGTCACGCCGTCCTAGACGCGGACGGCGGTTCGGACGAGGTCGGCGACGGCTTTCGAGCGGCTGTGCGGGGGCCACGCGATGACGGTGGTGACCGGCGGGGCGTCCAGGACCGGGACGGTGGCGACGTCGGTGTGCAGGTGGGAGCGGCACGACTCCGGGGCGACCGCTGACGCGCGGCCGAGCGCGATCAGCTGCGTGAGCTGCGTGTGGTCGCGGACCTCGGGGCCCGGGCCGTCCGGGTACGTCCCGTCGAGGTTCGGCCAGCGGGGCACGGGGAGGCCGGGCAGGTCGGCGACCTCGGCCATCCGGACGTGGGGGCGGGCGGCGAGGGGGTGCCCGGCGGGCAGGAGGACGACCTGGCCTTCGGTGCCGAGGTCCTCGATGTCGAAGCCCGCCGTGTCGTCGAACGGGCGGTGCAGCAGGGCCACGTCGGCGCGGCCGTCGCGCAGCACCCGCTCCTGCTCGCCGATGCCGGACAGGAGCACCTCGACGGGGACGGCGTCCGGTTCGGCGGCGTAGGCGTCGAGCAGCTTGGCGAGCAGTTCGCCGTTCGCGCCCGCCTTGGTGGCGAGGACGATCCCGCCGGGGGACGCGGCGGCGCGGCGGGTGCGGCGCTCGGCGGCGTCGACCGCGTGCAGCGCCGCGCGGGCCTCCCGCAGCAGCACCCGGCCCGCCTCGGTGAGCGCGACGGAGCGGCTGGTGCGCTCCAGCAGGGTGGCGCCGAGGCGGCGTTCGAGCCGGTGGATCGCGCGGGAGAGCGGCGGCTGCGCGATGCCGAGCCGCTGCGCCGCCCGTCCGAAGTGCAGCTCCTCCGCGACGGCGACGAAGTACCGCAGCTCCCGTGTCTCCACGCTGCCACGGTACCCGCATCCATACCCGCGGAGTATCGATGCGCACCCGATCGGTGTTGGAGGTTCCGCCGGTTCCGGAGCGAGGATCGACGGCATGAGCGAACGGACGACCGCGCTGGTGACCGGCGCGAACAAGGGCATCGGGTACGAGATCGCGGCGGGGCTGGGCGCCCTCGGCTGGGCCGTCGGGGTCGGCGCCCGGGACGCGGGGCGCCGCGAGGCCGCGGTCGCGAAGCTGCGGGCGGACGGCGTCGACGCGTTCGGCGTGCCCCTCGACGTGACGGACGACGCGAGCGTGACGGCCGCCGCCGGGCTGGTCGGCGGACGCGGGGGCCTGGACGTGCTCGTCAACAACGCCGCGATCACCGGCGGCGGGCCGCAGGAGCCCACGGCGGTCGATCCCGCGACGGTGCGGGCGGCCGTGGAGACGAACGTCATCGGCGTCATCCGCGTCACGAACGCGATGCTTCCGCTGCTGCGCCGCTCGGCGTCGCCGCGGATCGTGAACATGTCGAGCATGGTCGGTTCGCTGACGCTGCAGAGCGCGCGCGGCGACGCCACAGGCCCGATCTCCGCCGCGTACGCCCCGTCGAAGTCGTTCCTGAACGCCGTGACCGTCCAGTACGCCAAGGAGTTGCGGGACACGGGCATCCTGGTCAACGCGGGCTGCCCCGGTTTCACGGCGACCGACCTCAACGGCTTCCGCGGCGTCCGGACGCCCGAGCAGGGCGCGGCGATCGCGATCCGCCTCGCGACCCTCCCCGACGGCGGACCGTCCGGCGGCTTCTTCAACGACGAGGGCGAACTGCCTTGGTGACGTCCGGGCTGCGAGATCGGAGCGGTGCCATGCGTGAGGTCAGTGGATGGGCCGCCCGCGAACCGGGTGCGGGGCTCGAACCGTGGGTGTTCGAGCGGCGGGAGCTGCGGCGGACGGACGTGGCGGTGCGGGTCCTGTACTGCGGGGTGTGCGCGAGCGACCTGGCGGCGGTGCGCGGCGGCGATCCCGCCGGGTTCCCGCTCGTGCCGGGCCACGAGATCGTGGGGGAGGTCGCGGAGACGGGGTCCGGGGTGACGCGGTTCGCGGTCGGCGACCGGGTGGCGGTGGGCAACATCGTCGACTCGTGCCGCGCCTGCGGGCCCTGCCGGGCGGGGCGGGAGAACTGGTGCGAGGAGGGCGTCACCCTCACCTACGGGGGCGTCGACCGGGTCGACGGTTCGCCGACCCGGGGCGGCTTCTCGTCGGAGTACGTCGCGGACGAGCACTTCGTGCACGCGCTGCCGGACGGGCTGGACCCGGCGGGCGCGGCGCCGCTGATGTGCGCGGGCGTCACCACGTGGGTGCCGCTGCGTCGCTGGGGCGCCGGGCCCGGACGGACGGTCGGCGTCGTCGGCATGGGCGGGCTCGGGCACGTCGCGCTCAAGCTCGCGCGTGCCCTGGGGGCCGAGACCGTCCAGTTCACGTCGTCGCCCGCGAAGGTCGCCGAGGCGCGCCGGCTGGGCGCGGACGACGCCGTCCTCGCGTCGGACGGGCGGCGGATGGCGGCGCAGGCGGGCCGCTGCGACCTGATCATCGACACGGTCGGGGCGCCGCACGCGCTGGAGCCGTACCTGGCGGCGCTGGCCGTGGACGGGACGCTGTGCATGGTCGGCATCCCCGGCGGGGACCTCCGGGTGGACCCGATGAGCCTGATCGTCGGGGCGAGGAACCTGGCGGGGGCGGGCAGCGGGGGCGTCCGCGAGACCCGGGAGATGCTGGACTTCTGCGCCCGGCACGGCATCGTCGCCGAGACCGAGGTCGTCCCGGCGCGGGAGGCGGACGCCGCGCTGGGGCGGCTGGCGCGCAACGACGTCCGCTACCGGTTCGTGCTCGACATGGCCGCCTGACGGGTCAGGGCTTGCGGCCCACGGCGCTGTACTGGGCGACGTTCTCGGCTTCGCCCCACGGGCTGTCGAGGCCGACGCGCCAGCGGGCGGTCGACACGATGCCGGGCTCGACGAGGTCGAGGCCGTCCATCAGCCGCTTCATCTGCGCGTGGTCGCGGGCGCAGATCGGCAGGCCGCCCTCGGCCATGAACGTGTCCATGGCGTCCAGGACGGACTGGCCGTGGAAGTCGGCGGTGTCGTGCACGAGGACGAAGTGGCTGCCGGACGGCAGGGGGTCGAGGAGCCGCCGGACGATCGACTCGGCTTCGGCGTCGTCGACGATGTGCTGCAGGATGCCGATGAGCATGACGGCGATCGGCCGGTCGAAGTCGAGGTTCTCGCGGGCCTTCTCGAGGATGGCCTCGGGTTCGCGCAGGTCGGCGTCGATGTAGGCGGTCGTGCCCTCGGGCGTCGAGGTGAGCAGGGCGCGGGCGTGCGCGAGGACCATCGGGTCGTTGTCGACGTAGACGATGCGGGAGTCGGGGGCGACGCGCTGCGCGACCTCGTGGGTGTTGTCCTGCGTGGGCAGGCCGGTGCCGATGTCGAGGAACTGGCGGACGCCGGCCTCGCCCGCCAGGTACCGGACGGAGCGGCCGATGAACGCGCGGTCGTGCCGCGCCATCGTGACGATGTCGGGGTGGACGCGGGCGATCGCGTCGCCGACCTCGCGGTCGACGGGGTAGTTGTCCTTGCCGCCGAGCCAGTAGTTGGTGATCCGCGCCGAACTCGGCACGGTCGTGTCGATGCCGGGAATGTCGTTCACGAGCCGCTCCATGCCGCGATGCCGGTTGTCGATCTTCATCTTGCCCGGCCGCGGGGCCCCGTTGCTCCGTTTCGGGCATGCCGGGCGGAACACCGTCGGGACGCCAGTCACCTGACCGATGCCCCGGTGCGGGGGCGGTTCGTAGCGTCGTGGCATGACGACGATGAGCGAACTGATCGACCGGACGGACATCATCGAGCTGGTCGGCAGGTACATGGTGAGCCTGGACGAGCGGAACATCGACGACGCGTGGGCGCGCCGCTTCCACACGGCCGACGTCGCGATGGAGGCCCCGGTGGGCGAGTCCACCGGACTGGACGGGCTGGCGGAGTCGACGCGGGTCGCCCTGGAGCGGTTCGAGCGGACGCAGCATCTCGCGTCCAACCACATCGTGGACCTCGACGGGGACCGCGCGGCGGTGCGGTGGGACGCGCTGATGGTGCACGTCCACCTCGCGTCGACGGCGGCGGCCCGGGGGGAGGAGCCCGGCGCGCACTTCGACGTCGGCGGCCGGTTCGACGCGGAGGCGGTGCGGACGGCGGACGGCTGGCGGTTCCGCCGGATGGCGGTCCGGCCGGTGTGGTTCAACGGGCGGCCCCCGATCGGAATGGAGTAACGGGTTCCCCGCCCGGGCTTCTAGGGTCGGGCGGGGAGCCGTACGGCTCCGCCGAACCGTCGGAAGAGGGGCGTCATGCCACGTATCGCCACCGCCGAGCGCGTCGACCGCGACGCGCTGCTGGAGTTCCTGCGCCCGCGCCATCGCGGGGTGCTCGTCACGACGCGCGGCGGCGGCGGTCCGCAGATGTCGCCCGTGACGTGCGGGCTGGACGGCGCCGGACGCATCGTCGTGTCGACGTACCCGGACCGCGCGAAGGCGCGCAACGCCCGCCGCGAGCCCCGGGTGTCGATCTGCGTGCTGTCCGACGACTGGAACGGCCCGTACGTGCAGGTGGACGGCCGCGCGCAGGTCGTCGACATGCCGGCGGCGCTCGACGGGCTCGTCGAGTACTACCGCGGCATCGCCGGCGAGCACCCCGACTGGGACGACTACCGCCGGGCGATGGAGCGGCAGAACAAGTCGCTGATCCGGATCACCGTCGAGGGGTGGGGGCCGATCGCGACGGGCGGTTTCCCGCCGGGCGTCGCCGGGTCCTGAGACGCCGTTGCGCCGGGCGGCGTCCGCGCGCGACGATCCGCCCGTGACACGGGAGCGCGTACACGACCTCATCCCCTCGCCCGCGGTGCGGCGGGAGCCGCCGGAGAGCCTCGCGCGGCGGACGGCGTCGGTCCCGGCGGACGTCCTGGCCGACACCGTGCTCGACCCGGCGGAGCCGTGGTGGCGCCGGTCGGGGTGCGCTCTCGCGCTGGCCGGGCGGGTGCCGGACGGGCGGGCGGCGGAGCTGTTCGCGTACGTCCGGGACGACGGCGGCCACGGGCTGCTGCGGGCGGCGGTCCTGGCGGCGCTGAGCGAGCCGGGACGCGCGCACTCGGACGAGCTGCTCGCCTGGCTTCGGGAGCAGGACGGGCGGGAGCCCTGGCACGGGGCGGACGCGGCGGTCACCGGGGCGCGGGCGCGGCTGGGCGAGCTGGGCACGGCGCGGCGCCTCGCGGTGCTGGCCGCGGACCCGTGGACGCACCTGCGCGTGCAGGGTGAGCGGGCCCTCGACGCGCTGGTCGGGGTGTGCGGCCTGCGGGCGGTGCTCGCCGAGTTCGGCGCCGCGTCCGCGGCGGACCTCGCGGCCGGCGGGGCGACGGCGGAGGAGCGGCTGCTCGGGGTGCGGCTGCGGTGGCGCGAGGACGGCGACGTCGCCGCGTCCCTCGGGGACGCCTCCACCATGGTGGCCCGGCAGGCGTACGAGCTGCTCGCCGAGGCGGACGGCGGCGACGAGCGGCTGTGGGGGATGGTGCGGCGGCGCGCCCCCGGGCACCTGTGGGCGCTCGCGGTGCTGCATCGGCGCGGCCACGGCGTCCGGGCGGCCTGGGAGGGGCTCGGCTCGCCGCGGGTGGAGCTGCCGGGGGTTCCGGCGGACGTGCGCGCGGCGATCGTCCGCCGCCACGTCCCCGGGCAGCGCGGCACCGACCCCCGGTGGCTGGTCGAGGCCGCGCTGCTCGAACCGGAACCGGACGGGCGGGCGGAGGCGGACCTCCGCCGCGCCGTCCGGGCGCTCGCCGGCGCGGGCCTGGAGCCGGGGGACCCGCGGCCCGAGGCGGCCGTCCGGGGGACGGGCCACGACACCTTCCACGTCGTGGAGACGGCCGCCGGGACCGTCCACGTCAGCACGCTCGGGCCGTTCGCCGAGTGCCGGGACGGGCGTCCCCGGGAGGTCCTGCGGGCGGCGGGCTTCACGTGCGTGGACGGGGCGCTCGCCGAGACCGTGGTCGAGGGGCTGCACGTCTACTTCTTCGGCGACCGGGGGCCGCTGCGGGTCCGCGACCTGCTGTTCTACTGGCAGGACTGACGGCGCGCGGATGAGGAACCTCTCATCGCGCTCTCACCGGAGGCGGACGGCGAGGCGGCCGGACGCGGGGTCGCGCGCGACGACCACGAAGCGCGCGAGGACGGCGAGGGCCAGCAGGCACGCGCCCATCTCCATGCCCTCCTCGACGCTCGTGCCGAGCGCGTAGACCTCCTTGAACCCCTGCCGGTTCACCCACCCGTTGAACGCCTCGACGACGAGGGCGCCCGTGATGTAGACGGCGAGCGCGCCGAGGAGGCCGCGCCGCAGGTCGCGGGGGAGGCCGCGCGCCCACACGGCGGCCGCGGCCGCGCCGGCCAGCGCCATCGCCGCGCCGGGCAGCACCCACGCGTACGTCGGCACGGACACGCCGAGCGCGTCCGCCCAGCCCTCGCCGACGACGGCGAGGCGCTCGTGGACCTGCACGGTCTCGTCGACGCTGAGCCAGGCGGTCGCCGCGGCGAGGGCGAGCCACGACGTCCGTCCGGGGCGGGACGTCCGGTCGGTGAGCAGGGCGGCGAGCAGCGCCGTTCCGGCCACCGCGAGCAGCAGGGTGCTGTTCCACCAGGTCGCGAGGTTGCTCTCGGAGCCGATGTTGAACAGCCGCCGGAGGGCGGGGATCGGCTCGACGTACTCGTGGTACATCCGGAGGGCGAAGTCGGCGGCGAGGAGGAGGGCGGTGGCGGCGGCCGCGGCCGGCAGCGGCCGGAGGGG
>NZ_QHJN01000215.1:0-11732 GCF_003947565.1 Actinomadura sp. WAC 06369
AGGTCGACGACCTCCTCCGGGTGGACGTCGTCACGCATCGACCCCTCCCGCTGGGCGGCCCGGACGATCTCCCGGAGGAGGCCGTCGACCTCCCGCTGCAGGGCGTTCCGCTCGCCGGGCGGCGGCGAACGCGAGCACCCCGCCGAGCGAGAACACGTCGCTGGGCGGCCCGACGGCGCGGGAGTGGACCTGCTCGGGCGACATGAACGCGTACGTGCCGACCACCGCGCCCGTCGCGGTGAGGACGCTCGCGTCGGCCATGCGCGCGATGCCGAAGTCGATGATCCGCGCGCCGTCCGCGGCCATGATGACGTTGCCCGGCTTGAGGTCGCGGTGGACCAGCCCGCAGGCGTGGATCGCGGCCAGCCCCTCGGCGAGCTGGGCGGCGAGGGCGCGCACGCGGTCGGGCGGCAGCGGCCCGCCGTCCAGCACCAGCCGCCGCAGGGACGGGCCGGGGATGTACTCGGTGACCATCCACGGCGGGTCGTCGTGCGGCCCGGCGTCCACGACCTGCGCGGTGTGGAACCCGCCGACGCGCTGCGCCGCCGCGATCTCCCGGACGAAGCGGCGGCGCGCGTCCGCGGTGTCCGCCAGTTCGGGCCTGATCACCTTCACCACCACGTCCCGGCCGCCGGGCGAGGCCGCGAGGTACACCTCGCCCATGCCGCCCGCGCCGAGCCGCCCGCGGAGCCGGTAGGCGCCGACCCGCGGCGGGTCGTGCGGTCGCAGTGGGTCCATCGTCCCCCCGAGGAAGCTCCGACGGCGATCATGCTAGGGGTCCGGGCGGCGTCGTGGTACCGGCCCGCCCGGCGGCCGGCGCCCCCGCGGCCCGGACGAATCCGGCCGATCCGTGTGATTCGGCGCGCCTGTCCCGGGTAGGGCGACGGCCACACTCGGGACGGCGGACGATCGGGGGGCGCCGTGCGGCAGCGGTGGCGGAGGCGGGCGCGCTCGGCGCGCTGGCCCGCCGGGATGGCGATCGCGGGGTGGCGGTGGCTCCGCGGGCACGGCGCCCGCGCGCCGGATGCCGCGCCGCCGGTTCCTGCTGGCCGGGGCCGCGGGCGCGGCCGCCGTGGCCGTCCCGGCCGTCGTCCTGGCCACGCGCGACTCCGACGCGAGCGGGCGCTCCGGGAAGCCGGGCGGCACCGCGCGGCGGATCAGCGACCGGATCCTCACCGGGCACGGCGCCACGGTGTCCCAGGCGGCCTTCACGCCGGACGGCACGGCGCTCGCCACCGGCGGCGCGGACGGCCCGATCATCCTGTGGGACGTCGAGACCGGCGAACGGATCCGCACGCTGCGCGCCCACAGCTACCCGGTCGTCTCGATGGCCTTCACCCCGGACGGCGAAACCATGTTCAGCGCCGCGGAGGGGATCCAGGTCTGGGACGTCGCCGCGGGCCGGGCGCGCCGCGGCCTCCCCACCCAGGGGCGCAGCGAGCACCCGCGGGAGTTCTCCGCGATGGCGGGCACCCCGAACGGGCGGTACCTCGCCACGGACGCGCCCGGCGGCGGCGGCCCGATCCTGTGGGACGCCGCCACCGGACGGCTCGTCCGGAGGTTCGCCGGGGACGCGGACGCCTCGCTGGCCTTCACCCCGGACGGCCGCACTCTCGTCGGCGGCGGCCGGGGCGTGCGCCTGTGGGACGTCGCGAGCGGCGGGTTCCTCCGGGAGTTCCGCGGGGCCGGGGTGCCGACCCACTCGGTGGCCCTGAGCCGCGACGGCCGCGTCCTGGCCGCGAGCAGCGTCCTCGCGCCCGTCCGGCTCTGGGACCTTTCCACCGGCCGCACGCTCCGCGACCTCACCGGCCGGGGGAAGGTCACCGGCCCCCTCGCGTTCAGCCCGGACGGGCGGCTGCTGGCCGTCTCCTCCGTCCCCGACGCCGCCGACGCCGCCGAGATCACGCTCTGGGACGTCGCCACGGGGCGGGTGGACCGGATCCTCGAAGGGCACACGGGCGCCGTCAACGCGCTCGCCTTCCATCCCGGCGGGACCGCGCTGGCGAGCGCGAGCGACGACCGCACCGCCCGCCTGTGGAAGCTGACCGCCTGACCGCTCAGCGGCCGCCGTCCCTGCGCCGGAGGCCGTCCAGCACGACCCGGCAGAGGGCGTCGTCGGCACGCGCCCCGGGCCGGCAGACGGCGGTGCCGAGGAGGTCGACGACCTCCTCCGGGTGGACGTCGTCACGCATCGACCCCTCCCGCTGGGCGGCCCGGACGATCTCCCGGAGGAGGCCGTCGACCTCCCGCTGCAGGGCGTTCCGCTCGCCGGGCGGCGGCGTTCCGTCCTCGGCGAGCCCCTTGACGAGGGCGAACGGCTGCTCGGTGGAGTGGGCGACGACCTCGGCGAACACGTCCCAGCGCGGGACGTCCCGGGCGGCGAGCGCGCGGATGTCCGCGGCGTACCGGCGCAGCGCGGTGGCAGCGATCTCCTCGACGAGCGCCCGCCGGTCCGGGAAGTGCCGGTAGAGGGTGCCCACGCCGAGCCCCGCGCCGCGCGCGATGTCCTCCATGCCGACGCCGGGCCCGCGCTCGGCGAACAGTTCGAGGGCGCAGGCGACGATCCGCTCGCGGTTGCGGCGCGCGTCGGCTCGCATCGTCCTCCGTCCAGAGTCAACCGGAACCACGGATTCAGGTTACCCTGGCGGAACGGAACCGGAAATTCCGATTCAGGTTGGAGCGATCATGCGCATCGGACTGTTCACCATCGCCGGCGGCGCCCCCCTGGACGACCTCGTCGCCCAGGCCCGCCTCGCCCGCGACGCCGGGCTCGCCAGCGCGTTCTTCGGGCACGGCTCGTCCTTCGACGCCCTCACGACCGCGGCGCTCGCCGGGCGCGAGGTGCCCGGCATCGAGGTCGGCACGGCGATCGTCCCCACGTACCCGCGGCACCCCCTCGCGCTCGCGAGCCAGGCGCTCACCGCGCAGGCGATGGCGGGCGGCCGCCTCACCCTCGGCATCGGCCCGAGCCACCGGCCGATCATCGAGGACGGGCACGGCATCCCCTACGACCGTCCCGCGCGGCACACGCGCGAGTACCTGACCGCGCTGCGCCCGCTGCTGCGCGGCGAGGACCCCGCCCACCGCGGCGAGACGCTGACCGCGGTCGGCGCGGTGGACGCGCCCGGCACGACCCCGCCGCCGGTGCTCCTGTCCGCGCTCGGCCCGACGATGCTGCGCATCGCCGGGGAGCTCGCCGACGGCACCGTCACCACCTGGACGGGCGCCGCCGCGATCGCCGACCACGTCGTGCCGCGCATCACCGCCGCCGCCGAGGCGGCCGGACGTCCCGCGCCCCGCGTGCTCGCGGGCGTCCTCGTCGCCCTCACCACCGACCCGGACGCCGTCCGCCGCGAGATCGCCGACCGGTTCGCCGCCGCGGCCGACCTCGCCGCCTACCGGGCGGCCCTCGACCGCCAGGGGCTCGCGGGCGTGCACGAGACGGTCGTCGCGGGGGACGAGGCGGCCGTCGCCGCGGAGCTGCGCCGCTTCGCCGACGCGGGGGCCACCGACCTGCTGATCGCCCCGTTCGGCGACGCGGCGCGCGTCCTGGAGTTCGCCGCGTCCCTCGGCTGAGCGGGCGGCCCGGGCAGTCGGGGCGCCGGGTCAGGCGGGCGGGCCGTAGCCGGTGCACTCGGGCGCGAACGCCGGGTCGTCCGGGCCGAGCGCGTTGAGGACGATCTGCGCGACCGGGCCGTCGTACCAGAGCCCGGCGTGGCCCACCGGGTCGTCCGGGCACAGGTCCTGCAGCAGGATGTTGGTCGAGTCGCCGCCGTGCAGGAACGAGTTGGTGAGCGGGGTGACGGTCGTGTCGTGCGCGGTCGCCACCGTCACGTACCGGACGCCCGGGACGGTGTCGCCGTCGGCGAACAGCGCCTCCTGGAACTCCGAGCCCGCCTCCTGCTGGACGTGCGCGGGCGACCCGGCGAACCGCAGGAAGTCGTTGACCAGCCCGAGCACGCCCAACCGCCGCCCGAGGTCGACGAGGCCGTTCATGGTCGTGCCGTGGTTGGTCGGCCCGAGCGCGACGAGGGAGCGCACCTTCGCGGCGCCGCCCAGCCGCTTGATGTAGTAGTTCGGCATCATGCCGCCCTGGGAGCCGCCGACCACGTCGACCTCGGCGGCGCCGGTCGCGGCGAGCACCCGGTCGACGAACGCGCTCATCGTCCGCGCCGACTCCGCGATGTCGCCGAGCCCGTAGACGCGGCCCAGCGTCAGGTGCGTCCCGCCGTAGTTGAACCCGTAGACGCAGTGGCCGGCGTTCGCGAGGACCGGTGCGAGCGCCGCCGCCGCGGAGCCGAGGTTGGACGTCGTCCCGTGCACGATCACCACCGGGTTCGGGTGCTCGGGCGACGGTTCGCAGTCCCAGTCGTTCGCGCCGGCGACGGCGTCCGGGCTGAGGAAGAAGTTGCGCACCGCCGTCCCGATGTCGCCCACCGGGTACGCCTCGTCCTCCGCCGCCGCGGGCGGCGCCGCCGCCGTCCCCGCCGCGACCGTGATGCAGAGCGCCGCGAGCCCGTGCCGTACCCGTCGTCCCCACGTCATACAGACGACGCTATCTTTTAGAGTTTCGGCCCGCCACGCCGCCGGTGACAAGAACCCCGCGACGCCTTCGCGCCCGGCGACGGAAAACGCCGCGGAGACCGCCGCCCTCCCGGCTTGTCCCCCGTGCGAGCTACCCGCGAATGTCCACCGTGCGGGGAAGATGCGCGACCCCCCGGATCCCTAGCGTCGATCTTGCACGCGGCGCACCGGGCGCGGCATCTCGAAAGGGGCATCATGCGACTGCTGAAGCAGCTCGTGACCGTCGCGGCGGTCGCGTTCATCGGGGGCGCGGTCGCCGGCGCCGTCCAGGACGTCTGGTACCTCACCCTCATCGCCGGCCTCGCGACGGCCGCCCTCGCCGTCCCCGCCTACACCTGGATCGTGGGCCGCACCGAGCGCCGCGCCGTCACCGAGCTGGCCGCTCAGGGCGCCGCCTTCGCCACCGTCCGCGGCATGCTGATCGGCACCGCGATGTTCGCGGTGGTCATCGGGCACATCTACCTCCTCGGCGGCTACCACGTCGAGGGCTTCGGCTCCCTCACCGGCGCCGTCGGCATCCTCGGCTTCATGGCCGCCGCCGCCGTCACCGAAGAGCTGCTCTTCCGCGGCGTCCTGTTCCGGATCATCGAGGAGCGCATTGGCACCTACCTGGCGCTGGCCCTCACCGGAATCGTGTTCGGCCTCATGCACATGGCCAACCCGGACGCCAACCTGTGGGGCGCGCTCGCCATCGCCATCGAGGCCGGCGGCATGCTCGCCGCCGCCTACGCCGCCACCCGCAACCTGTGGGTGCCGATCGGCCTGCACTTCGCGTGGAACTTCGCCCAGGGCGGGATCTTCAGCACCCAGGTGTCCGGGAACGGCGACTCCGAGGGCCTGCTGGAGAGCTCGACGTCCGGTCCCGTCCTGCTCAGCGGCGGCGACTTCGGGCCGGAGGCGAGCGGGTACGCGGTCCTGGCGGGCGCCGTCCTCACCGTCGTCTTCATGTGGCTCGCCCACCGCCGCGGCCACGTGGTTCCGCGACGCGGGCGCGACCGGGCCGCCGCGACCGCTACGCTCGCCCAGTGATGATCACGCTCCGCAGGGCTCCCGACCTGTGGCACCGCCTGGACGTCACGGTACGGGACACCCCCCTCGCCCTCTTCCTGGCCGTCGGCTCCGCCGTCCCGATGTTCCAGGGCCAGGGGACGCAGCTCGGCGCCGTCCCGGACCGCCCCCTCGACGCCCTCGCGGCCGCCGCGATCGCCCTCCAGAGCCTCCCGCTCGTCGTGCGCCGCCGCTGGACGGCCGTCTGCCTCGCCCTGACGGCGATCGGCTTCGCCATCGACCAGCTCTCCGGCTACCACACCTTCGCGGGCACCGGCATGGCCGTCGCACTGCTCAGCGCCGGCGCCCACCTGGAGTGGCACCGCCGCACGACCGCCCTGCTGCTCACCGCCGCGTACGTGCCGCTCGCCGTCGCGCTCCACCGCCTCGCCCCGTCCGTGGGCGTCGCGGAGTTCGTGACCTTCTACATGGCGACGTGCTTCGCGTGGGGCGTCGGCGCCTGGCTGCGCTACATCCGCGCCGTCGAGGCCGAGCGCCGCCGCCACGTCGCCGCCGCCACCCGCGCCGCCGAACGCACCCGCATCGCCCGCGAGCTCCACGACGTCGTCACCCACCACGTCACCGCGATGGTCGTCCAGGCCGAGGCCGCCCGGTACCTGACCGCCGCCCCCGAGCGCCTCGACGAGACCCTCGGCTCCGTCACCGACACCGGCCGCCGCGCCATCTCCGACCTGCGGCACCTCCTCGACCTGCTCAACCCCGACCACGACGAGCCCGCGAAACCGGCCGTCGGCGAACTCCAGACCCTCGTCGAGCAGACCCGCCGCGCCGGGCAGCCCGTCGAGTTCACCGAGGAGGGCGCGGGAGGCGCCGGCAGCGCCGACTTCACCATCTACCGCGTCGTCCAGGAGTCCCTGACGAACGCCCTCAAGTACGCCCACGGCAACCCCACCGTGGTCAAGGTCAACTACGGAGAGAAGGAGATCACCGTGGAGGTCGGCACCCGCGGCCCGAGCACGGCGGCCGGGTCGCCCGGCGGGAGCGGACGGGGCCTCGCGGGGCTCCGCGAACGGGTCGACGGCCTCGGCGGCGAGTTCGCCGCGGGCCCGGGCCCCGACGGCGGCTTCGTCGTCCGCGCCCGCATCCCCGCCGCGAGCGCGCCGTGACCGCGCCCGTCCGGGTCCTGGTCTGCGACGACCAGGCGCTGATCCGCACCGGGTTCACCACGATCATCGACGCGCAGCCCGACCTGGAGGTCGTCGGCGAGTGCGGCGACGGCCGCGCCGCCGTCGACCTCGCCCGCGAACTGGACCCGGACATGGTCGTCATGGACGTCCGGATGCCCGTCCTCGACGGCATCGAGGCGACCCGCCTGCTCGCGGGCGCCGGCGTCCAGAACCCCGTCAAGGTCCTCGTCGTCACCACGTTCAACCTCGACGAGTACGTCTACGAGGCGCTGCGCGCGGGGGCGAGCGGGTTCCTGCTCAAGGACGCCCCGCCCGCCCAGCTCCTGCACGGCATCCGCACCGTCGCGACGGGCGCCGCGCTCCTCGCCCCCGAGGTGACCCGCCGCCTCGTCGGCCGCTACGCCGCCCGCATCCGCCCCGCCGGCGGCGGCGCGGACGACGTCCCGCTGACCCCCCGCGAACTCGAGGTCCTGCGCCTCATCGCCGACGGCCGCTCCAACAGCGAGATCGCCGCGACCCTCGTGATCAGCCAGGAGACCGTCAAGACGTACGTCTCCCGCATCCTCACGAAACTCGACCTCCGCGACCGCGTCCAGGCCGTCGTCTACGCCTACCGCCACGGCCTGGCCACCTGACCCACCCCGCGCCGCGGCGCGTGCGCGCGTGATGCGTCAGGGTGCGACGCCCGCGGCGTCCGCGTAGCGGCGGGCGAGGCGCGCGAAGGCGTCCCGCAGCTCCGCCGGGCCGACGACCTCGACGGCCGCGTCGAACCGCCCGACCGCCGCGGCCAGGCCCGTCCACGACCACGACCCGAGGACCAGGCGGCAGCGGTCCGGCCCGAGCGCCTCGACGACCCCGTCCGGGGCGAACGGGGACACCTCGCCGGCCGGCAGGTCCAGGACCACCTCGCCCCGGCACGGCCAGTCGTCCGCGCCGCCCCGGAACCGCTCGGTGACGAACGCGGCGACGTCGTCCGCGGGCAGCTCGCGCGGCGCGAAGCGGGGGCCGGTGGGGACGCGCGGGACGATCCGGTCCGCGCGGAAGGTGCGCCAGTCGTCCCGGTCGAGGTCCCAGGCGACGAGGTACCAGCGGCCGCCCCACGTCACCAGATGGTGCGGCTCCACCCGGCGCGTCGCGTCGCGGTAGCCGAACCGGAGCACCTCGCGCGCCCGGACGGCGGCGCCGACCGCCGCGAGCACCCCGCCGTCGACCCGCGGACGCCCCGGCGGCTCGACGGCCGTGACCCGCAGCGTGTCCACCCGGTACCGCAACCGGGCCGGCATCACCTGCCGGACGGTCGCCAGCGCGCGCGCCGCCGCCTCCTCGATCCCCGCGCCGCTCGTGACGGCCGTCTGCAGCGCGACGGCGAGGGCGACGGCCTGCTCGTCGTCGAACAGCAGCGGGGGCAGCTCCGCGCCCGCGTCCAGCCGGTACCCGCCGTCCGGCCCCTTGACCGCGACGACCGGGTACCCGAGCTCGCGCAGCCGGTCGACGTCCCGGCGCACCGTCCGCGGGCTGATGTCCAGCCGCTCCGCCAGCAGCGCCCCCGGCCAGTCCCGGCGCGTCTGCAGCAGCGAGAGGAGCGCCAGCAGCCGCGCCGAAGTTTTCTGCATGTCCGCCATTCTCCCGCAAGTAGCGGCCACACCCTGTCCGCTACCGCTGCCACTGTGGGACGCGAACCGAACGACCAAGGAGCCGAACATGCCGGTCAAGGCAGTGACCCACCTCAACTTCCGCGGCGACGCCCGCGCGGCGCTCACCTTCTACCAGTCCGTGTTCGGCGGCGACCTCGCCGTCGTCACGTACAAGGACACCGGGAACGTCCAGGACGAGGCCGACGCCGACAACGTCACGTGGGGCCAGGTGGACGCCGACAACGGCTTCCGGGTGATGGCCTACGACGTGCCGTCCGCCCAGCCGTGGAACCCGGGGGAGAACGCGTTCTTCGTCTCGGTCCGCGGCGACGACGCCGACGAGATCACCGCGTACTGGGACAAGCTCGCCGACGGCGCGACCGTCGTCCAGCCGCTCGGCCCGGCGCAGTGGGCGCCCCTCTACGGGATGCTCAAGGACCGCTTCGGCGTCACCTGGGTGCTCGACATCGTCAGCGAGTACGCCGCGTCCTGACCGAACCCCGCCCGCCGTCCACCGGACGGCGGGCGGACCGCCCCCGAGAACACGAGGCCGCAGATGACCGTCCTGGACGACCGGGCCCTCAACCGCGCGACGCTCGCCCGGCAGCTCCTCCTCGAACGCGCCGACCTGCCGGCGCCCGACGCGATCGCGCACCTCTGCGGCCTCCAGGCCCAGGAGCCGCAGGAACCGTTCACCGGCCTCTGGACCCGGCTGCGCGCGTTCGACCCGGCGGACCTCTCGACCGCCCTCACCGCCCGCGCCGCCGTCCGCATGCACCTCATGCGCCGGACCGTCCACCTCGTCACCGCCGCCGACGCCCTCGCCTGGCGCGCCCGGCACCACGCGATGCTGCGGCAGCGCGTCCTCGGCGTCTACCGCCGCGAGCTCGCCGACACCGACCTGGACGACCTCGCCGCCGCGGGCCGCGCGGTGCTGGCGGACGGACGCGCCCGCACGACGACCGAACTCGTGCAGGCCCTCGACCGTCCGGTGCCGTTCCGCCGCGCGATCGGCGAGATGCTGGTCGCCGCGCTCGTCCCGGTGGTGCAGGCGCCCCCGCGCGGGCTGTGGCGCACCAAGGCGGGCGTCCGCAACGTGAGCGTCGCGTCCTGGCTCGGCCGCGACATCGACCCGCTGCCGACCGACCCCGCGGACCCGGTCGGGCAGGCGCTCGTCCGCCGCTACCTCGCCGCGTTCGGACCCGCGTCCACGTCCGACCTCCGCGCCTGGTCCGGCCTCGCCGGGCTGCCCGCCGCCGTCAAGGCCGTCCGCGGCGAGCTCGTCGCCTTCCGGGACGGGCGGGGCCGCGAGCTGCTCGACCTCCCGGACGCCCCGCGCCCCGACCCGGACACCCCCGCCCCCGTCCGCTTCCTCCCGGCGTTCGACAACGCGATCCTCGGCTACCACGACCGCGGCCGCATCATCGACGACGCGCACCGCGGCATCTCGGTCGCCGGCGAGCGCGCCGTCCTCGTCGACGGCCGCGTCGCCGCCACCTGGGCCCTCGACGGGGACACCGTCACCGTGACCCCGCTGCGCCGCCTCCCCGCGCCCGACCGGACGGCCGTCCTCGAAGAAGGCGAGCACCTGGCGTCCTTCCTCACCGACGGCGACTCCCAGCGGGCCCGCCTGGCCGACTGACCAACGGCGATCTATGAAAACCTGTAGTGATCGAGGTAGATATTCGCGCCCGCGTCGGGTACGGTATGTGTCATCGAAGAGAGACAAGTCCAAGAGAAGCGGCAGAGGACGAACTGCCGGCAGGTTTGGATGGAACAGGCCGAGCGTGCCGGGGCCAGCGCAGTGGAAGGGGCTCCGGCACCCGGTCCGACCGGCGGCCACCGGGTCGCCGGAACAAGAGGAACACGCAGTACCGGAAGTGATGTCGAGGAAAGGAGGGTCCGGCGCCATCGGGATCGCCCGCAGCAGGCTCCAGTCACGCCGCTCGGGTACCGCAGTTCCACAGATTGGACGGTGGTCTACGGTCACGCATCCGCGATCCCTGCGCACCCGTCCCGGTCGGGACGGCTGACGCGGAAGACCCGCCCTTCGGGGCCGGGTAGATGGTGTTGTACCTCTGGGCCCCGGCGCCGCAATCGGCGCCGGGGCCCCCGTTGCGTTTCCCGTCCGGCAGTTCCCCGAGCAGTACGGAAGGTTTTGTGAGAGCACCCCGGCCGGCCCGGACCGGCGACCAGCACGCCCCGCACGGGGCCGACCCCGACGACGGGCTCGAAGACAAGCTCGACGACGACGACTACCCGGCCTACAGCATGGGCCGCGCCGCCGAGATGCTCGGCGTGACGCCGGCCTTCCTGCGCAGCCTGGACACCGCCAAGCTGTTCGTGCCGCAGCGGTCCGCCGGCGGCCACCGCCGCTACTCCCGCTACCAGCTCCGCCTGGCCCAGCGCGCCCGCGACCTGGTCGACCAGGGCACCCCGCTGGACGCGGCCTGCCGCATCATCATCCTCGAAGACCAGCTCGCCGAAGCCCAGCGCATCAACGCCCGGCTCCAGCGGGACCGCCGCCCCGAGTAGACCCGCCGCCCCCGGACGTCCCCAGGGGCGGCGTCGCCTATCTTGAAGGGGTAGGGCTTCCGACTCAGGAGACGATCACCATGGGCGGAGGGGCGCCCGAAGTATGGATCTCCGCGGCCGACGGCTGCGACATGGTCCGTGCCGACGCGATCGTGATGTTCCGGATGGACGGCACCGGCCGGCTGACCGCCCAGCTCCGCGACGAGGCGAAGGTCAGCGTGACCCTGCTGGAAGGCTCGTCCGGGAGCGGCCACCCGCCCCCCGACTTCCACCGCCGCCTGGCCCGGGCCGTCGCCGAACTCGCGGACTCGAGCGGCGCGCACCTCATCCGCGCGGAACACGAGGACGGCACCTGGAGCTGGACCGCCGAGGCCCTCTGACTTTGCCGCCCATTGCCCGCGCGAGGCGTAGCGTCGGTAGTGCCGCGGGGTCGAACCCCGCCCGTCCGCGACCAGCCCCGCGGCCGGAGGGCACCATGTCCACGACCCAAGGCCACATCGACATCCACCCGACGGTCGTCCTGTCCGTCGTGCGCGGACCCGAATACACCGTCGTCGCCCTGCAGGGCGATCTCGACCTGGAGACCGCGCCCGCCCTCCACGAGGAACTGCTGGCGCTCATGGACTCCGACCACAAGACCGTCGTCCTCGACCTGGCCCACCTGGGCTTCTGCGACGCCGCCGGCCTGTCCGCCCTGATCAGCGCCTCGCACCGCGCACTGGCCCGTGGCGTCTCGATGCGCCTCGCCGCCCCCCGCCCCCGGGTCGCCGGCGTCCTCGCCGCC
>NZ_QHJN01000216.1:0-11465 GCF_003947565.1 Actinomadura sp. WAC 06369
GGGGTCCCGCCGCGCCGGGCCCGGGCGCGGACGGGCCCGGCGCGGCGGGGTCGGGCGCGGAGGAACCGGGCGCGGAGGAACCGGGCGCGGAAGAACCCGGCGCGGACGGGTCGGGCGGGCCCGGCGGGTCAGGCACGGCGGAGCACCTGGATGGATCGCGCGGCGACCGGAACGGTCTCGCGGGCCTTCACGACCGGCGACTCCTCCTCCGCGAGCAGGGGGTCGGCGGTGTCCAGCACCTTGAACCACATCTGCCCGTAGGGGGCGGGCGGGAGGACGAACGGCAGGTCGCCGTCGTGCGCGTTGACCAGCAGCATGAACGAGTCGTCGCGGATCCGCCGGCCGCGCCGGTCGGGCTCGCCGATGGCGTCGCCGTTGAGGAACACGTTGAGCGACTTGTTGAACCCGGCCCGCCAGTCGCGGTCGGTCATCTCCTCGCCGCTCGGGCGGAACCACACCAGGTCGGGCAGGTTCTCCGGCTTCGCGCGCGCGCCGCGGGCCTTCCGCTTGCGCTGGTCGCCGCGGAAGAACCGGCGGCGCCGGAACACCGGGTGCCGGGTGCGCAGCTTGGACAGGCGCCGAACGAAGTCGAGCATCGGCCCGCGCTCGTCGAAGCCGTGGAGGTCGGCGGGGTCGGTTGGTCGGGGCGAGCACGTGTCGTCGCGGAGGCCGGTCCAGTCGATCCAGGAGAGTTCGGAGTCCTGGCAGTAGGCGTTGTTGTTGCCCTTCTGGGTGCGGCCCAGTTCGTCGCCGTGCGACAGCATCGGCACGCCCTGCGACAGGAACAGCGTCGTGAGGAAGTTGCGCTTCTGCCGTTCGCGCAGGGCGATGACGTCGAGGTCGTCCGTCGGGCCCTCGACGCCGCAGTTCCACGACCGGTCGTCGTCCGTCCCGTCCCGGTTCGACTCGCCGTTCGCCTCGTTGTGCTTGTGGTCGTAGGAGACGAGGTCGTGCAGCGTGAACCCGTCGTGGCAGGTGATGAAGTTGATCGACGCGATCGGGCGGCGGCCGTCGTCGGCGTAGAGGTCGGACGACCCGGTCAGGCGGGACGCGAAGTCGGGCATCGTGCCCGGACGCCCGCGCCAGAAGTCGCGCATGGTGTCGCGGTACTGCCCGTTCCACTCCGTCCACAGCGGCGGGAAGTTCCCCACCTGGTAGCCGCCCTCGCCCACGTCCCAGGGTTCGGCGATCAGCTTCACCTGGGAGACGACCGGGTCCTGCTGGACGAGGTCGAAGAACGCCGACAGCCGGTCGACGGCGTGCAGCTCGCGGGCGAGGGTGGCGGCGAGGTCGAACCGGAAGCCGTCCACGTGCATCTCGGTCACCCAGTACCGCAGCGAGTCCATGATGAGCTGCAGGACGTGCGGGCTGTGCATCAGCAGGCTGTTGCCGGTGCCCGTCGTGTCCATGTAGTAGCGCCGGTCGTCCTCGGCGAGCCGGTAGTACGAGGCGTTGTCGAGACCGCGGAACGACAGCGTCGGGCCGAGGTGGTTGCCCTCCGCCGTGTGGTTGTAGACGACGTCGAGAATCACCTCCATCCCCGCCTCGTGCAGCGCCTTCACCATCGACTTGAACTCCAGCACCTGCTCGCCCCGGTGCCCGGACGACGAGTACTCGTTGTGCGGCGCGAAGAACCCGATCGTGTTGTAGCCCCAGTAGTTGCGCAGCCCCCGCCGCGTCAGCGCGTCGTCGTGGACGAACTGGTGCACCGGCATCAGCTCGACCGCCGTCACCCCGAGCGACTTCAGATGGTCGACGACCACCGGGTGGGCGAGGCCCGCGTACGTCCCGCGCAGGTCCTTCGGCACTTCCGGGTGGCGGGCGGTCAGCCCCTTGACGTGCGCCTCGTAGATCACCGTCTCGTGGTAGGGGATGCGCGGCGGCCGGTCGTCGCCCCAGTCGAAGTACGGGCTGACGACCACCGACCGCATCGTGTGCCGCGCCGAGTCGGCGTCGTTGCGCGAGCACGGGTCGCCGAACCGGTAGCCGAAGCACGACTCGTCCCAGTCGACCTCGCCCTCGACGGCCTGCGCGTACGGGTCCAGCAGCAGCTTCGCCGGGTTGCAGCGCAGGCCGCGGCGCGGGTCGTACGGGCCGTGCACCCGGTACCCGTAGCGGCGCCCCGGCATGACGCCGGGCAGGTAGGCGTGCCAGACGAACGCGTCGGCCTCCTCCAGGACGACCCGGGTCTCCTCGCCGTCCGCGGCGGGGCCGTCGAACAGGCACAGCTCGACCCGCTCGGCGGCCTCGGAGTAGACGGCGAAGTTCGTCCCGGCGCCGTCGAACCTGGCGCCGAGCGGATACGCCTCGCCCGGCCACACCTGTGCCATGTCCCGCCCTCCCGTCGGTGCGCTGGAAGCCCTTCCCTGTGAGGGCTGGATCACACCGATCGGGAGTCCTCTGGTCAGAACGGACATCCGTGGGCTACCTTAGGGGAGCCTTACCTTATTGAGGACTCCCTAAGAGCCCAGGTCAGGCCCGGAACGAGAAGTCGGACGGAAGGCCCGAACCGGATGTACGTCTGCATCTGCAACGCCGTCACCGAGGACGACGTGCACGGCTGCATGGCGAACGGTGCGTGCGCCACCGTCAAGGACGTCAAGGCCGCCTGCGGCATGAAGCCCGGCTGCGGCTCCTGCACCCGGCGGATCTCCGCGCTGGTCAGCGAGTACCGCACCGCGAGCGAGCTGGCGGACGCCCTCACCGGCGGGCCGCTCCCGCTGGCCGCCGTCCCCGAGCCCGCGCCCCCGCCGCCCGGCACCGTGGCGCCCGTCACGGCGAAGCCGGGCCCCGGAGCCCCCGAGACGTTCGTCGCCGACCCGCTCGCCGAGCGGCCGGCGGTGTCCGAACCCGTGATGTCCGACCAGGTCGAAAGGGGGACCGCACCGCCCACGGCGGCCTGAGCCTTCCCTAACCGAACAGCGGCGAGCGCCCATCCCGGAATTCCCGGATCAGGCGCCCACGAACCGTGCGAAACGGACACGCACCCCGCCCGGTGCTGTCACGCGCCGCTCGGCCATGTAAGTATGGCCATATGGAAGGCGACAAGGACATCATCAATCTCCTCAACGAGCAGCTCACCGCGGAGCTCACCGCGATCAACCAGTACTTCCTGCACTCGAAGATGCAGGAGAACTGGGGCTTCACCCGGATCGCCAAGCACACCCGCGACGAGTCCATCGACGAGATGCGGCACGCGGAGCACCTCACGAACCGCATCCTGTTCCTCGAGGGCCTCCCGAACTACCAGAAGCTCGGCACGCTGCGCATCGGGCAGACCGTCATCGAGCAGCTCAAGGCCGACCTGGAGATCGAGAAGGAGGCCGTCGCCCGGCTGGTCCCCGGCATCGAGCTGATGCGCTCGCGCGGCGACATCACCTCCGCGCGGCTCTTCGAGCACATCCTCGAGGACGAGGAGCAGCACATCGACTACCTGGAGACCGAGCTGAGCCTCGTCGACGCCCTCGGCGAGCAGAACTACCTGCAGCGGCTCACCGGCTCCCCCGGCGAGAACGGGCCCGACTCCGTCTGACCGGACGGGCCGACCGGCCGGGCGAACGGGCCGACCGGACGGGTGCGGCGCGATGCCGCGGGTCAGGTGCGGCCCGCGGCGGTGTCCGGGGGCCTGGGAGCGCGCCGCAGCACGTACGGCTGGATGATCCCCAGGCCCTGGACCGGGCGCCGCACGATCCGGGTCACCTCGTAGGCCGGGTCCTTCTCCAGGGCCGCGGCCAGCTCGGCGTCGATCACCACCGACCCGGGCCGGGCCAGCGACGTGAGCCGCGCCGCCAGGTTCACCGTGGTGCCGAAGACGTCCCCCATCAGCGGCAGCACGGGCCCGTGCGCCACGCCGACCCGGACGTCCGGCACCTCGGTCTCGTCCTGGATCGCCGCAGCGACCGTCAGCGCGATCTCCGCGCCGACCCGCGGCGACTCCGCACTGAACAGCACCTCGTCGCCGAGCGTCTTGACCACCCGGCCGCCGCACGCCGCGATGATGTCCGACGTCGACTCCTCGAACCACTCCACGACCCGCGCCAGCTCGATCTCGTTCAGCTCCCGGCTGACCTGCGTGAACGACACCATGTCCGCGAACCCGACGGTGGTCATGGGCCGTCCGGCGGAGTCGCCGTTCTCGCGGGTGGCGGCCGCCGCGAGCGCGCGCGTCCCGGCCGAGGCGAGCTGCCGCCGCCACGCGTGCAGGACGAGCGGCTCGAACTCCCCGATGTGCGACTCGGCGATCCCCACGATCGCGTTGAGCGCCTCGGCCGACGGCGTCTCGTTCGGGTCCTCGCTGATCATGCTGCGCAGCAGGCTGACCTGCCATTCGGCGAGGCGCGTCATCGTCTGCCCGAACGCCCGGACGAGCCGGATCACGCCCTCCTCGTCCAGGACGCCGTCCTCCACCAGCCGCCGCATCCGGCACAGCGCGTCGACGTCGCCCTCGGTGTAGGCGACGGCGTCGTCGGGCATCGTCGGGTAGCCGAAGGCGCGCCAGATCCGGCCGGAGAACTCCCGGGACACCCCCGACAGGCGGACGGCGTCCACGCGCGTGTAGCGCAGCTCGCCGCCGAGGAGGAGCTGCTCGATCTCCTTCGGATCCGGCAATCCGGGTGCCATCCTCCGCCCCTCAGTGCACCGGCGCGGTGGGCTCCGCCGGCGGCGTCGTGGTCCGGTACCAGGACATATCGTGGCAGATCGCCGGGCGTTTCACCCGTCCGTCCCCCGGACGTGCACCACATCACCCGCACTGACCGCCCGATCGCCGGACGGCCCGGACACCACCAGCCGGCCCGACTCGTCCACGTCCCGGGCGGTGCCCGTCAACCGCTCGTCCGCCGGCAGCTCGACCCGCACCGCCCGCCCGAGGGTCGCGCAGAGCTCCTTGTAGGCGGGGCGGAGGCCGCTGCGCTCCGGATCACCGTCCAGCGCCGTCCACTCCCGGTACCAGGTGCCGAACTCCCGCAGGATCGCGCGCAGCAGCGGCGCCCGGTCGCTCAGCGGCGCCCCCTCGATCGCCAGCGACGTCGCCGTCGGCACCGGGAGCTCCTCCGCCCGCAGCCCGACGTTCAGCCCGACGCCGACGACGAGGCCGCCCTCGACCTTCTCCGCGAGGATCCCGGCCAGCTTCCGCTCACCCACCAGCAGGTCGTTCGGCCACTTCAACCGGACGTCGACCGCGGCGTCCCCGGACTCGGCGTCCCGCGAGAACGCCGTCATCCGGCGGACGGCCGTCGCCACCGCGACGCCCGTCAGCAGCGGCAGCCACCCGAGCCGCGCCACCGGCACCCCGGGGCGCACCAGCACCGAGAGCATCAGCCCCGACCGCGGCGGCGCCCGCCACGGCCGGCCCAGCCGCCCCCGCCCCGCCGTCTGCAGCTCGGTCACCAGCACGGTGCCCTCCGGCGCGCCCTCCCGGGCCAGCGCCGCCAGGTCCGCGTTCGTCGACCCGGTCTCCTGCACCACCCGGACCTCGCGCCACAGCCCGTCCGGGCGGACGAGCGCGCGGTGCAGCGCCGCCTCGTGCAGCGGCGGCCGGTCCAGGTCCCCGTACGGTGAGTCGCTCACGTACCCATCCAACATCACCGGCCCCACCGCCGCCGTCTAGGGTGCGGGCATGGACGGAGTGACCCTGGTGCGGGACCGCGAGCACGTCGCCGAGATCGTGCTCGACAGACCGGAAGCCCTCAACGCCCTCTCCACCGCGATGGCCCGCCGGCTCGCCGCCGTGTGCGCCGAGGTGGCCGCCGACGCGTCCGTGCGCGCGGTCGTCGTCGCCGCCGCGGGCGAGAAGGCGTTCTGCGTGGGCGCGGACCTCAAGGAGCGCAACTCCATGACCGACGCGGAGATTCTGGCGCAGCGCCCGGTCTTCCGCGCCGCGTTCGGCGGCGTCCTCGGCCTTCCGCAGCCGGTCGTCGCCGCCGTGCACGGCTACGCGCTCGGCGGCGGCTGCGAGATCGCGCTGTCCGCCGACCTGATCGTCGCGGACGAGTCCGCCGTGTTCGGCCTGCCCGAGGTCGGCGTCGGCCTCATCCCGGCGGGCGGCGGCACCCAGCTCGCGCTGCGCCGCCTCGGCCCCGGCAAGGCCGCCGACCTCGTCCTCACCGGCCGCCGCCTCGGGGTCGAGGAGGCCCTGGAGTTCGGCATCGCCGACCGCAAGGTCCCCGCGGGCTCCGCCCGCGAGGAGGCCCGCGCCCTCGCCGCCGTCATCGCGGGCAACTCCCCCGTCGCGGTCCGCGCCGCCAAGCGCGCCCTCCGCCAGGGCGGCGGCGTCCCCCTCGAGGCCGGCCTCGACATCGAGGAGAACGCCTGGCGCACCGCGGTCCTGTCCCCGGACCGCGCCGAGGGCATCGCCGCCTTCAACGAGAAGCGCAAGCCCGTCTGGCCCGGTTAGAGCACGGCGACCAGGACGGCGGCGGACAGGTAGAACGCGGTCATCAGGTAGCCCAGGGCCATGCCCCACAGGGCGACCGTGCGGGCGTCGACCATGTCGATGGTCACCTCGCCCGCGCGCCAGCGGCGGCGGGCGAGGTGGCCGCAGACGACCGCGGGGACGCCGAAGGGGAACAGGCAGACGGCCGCCACGGCCAGAGCCGGCGAACGGCCCTGCGCGGCGGCCGCGCCGCGGGGCGCCGCCGCGGCGTGCGCCGCGCGGCCGATGGCGTCCTTCGACACCTCGGCCGTGTAGTGCGGCGGCGGCTGGGGGTGGCCCGGGGGGGGTCGAGGGGTGTCCTTTCACGAACCGAAGTATGGCGTGCCGCGCGGCGGGGCGGCGCCCGTCCGCCGCGCGGCGCCGGGGCGTCAGCCGGTGTTCTGCAGCCCGGCGGCGACGCCGTTGACGGACAGGAGCAGCAGTTCCTCCAGGTGGGCGCGCTCGGCCTCGTCGGCGACGCCCGCGCGGAGGGCCTTGAGGGCGCGGAGCTGGAGGTGCGAGAGCGCGTCCACGTAGGGGTTGCGCAGCTCGACGGCGCGGGACAGGACGCGGCGGTTCTCCAGCAGGCGCTCGTGGCCGGTGACGGCGAGGACGAGCGAGCGCGTGCGGTCGTACTCGGCGAGGACGGTCTCGGACAGTTCGGGCCGCCCGCCGAGGGCCAGGTAGCGCTCGGCGATCGCGCGGTCGGACTTGGCGAGGCTCATCTCGGCGTTGTCGAGGAGGGTGTTGAACAGCGGCCACGCCTCGTACGCCTCGCGGAGCGCGGTGAGGTCGCGGCCGTCGTCGGACACGGCGGCGAGGCCGCTGCCGATGCCGTACCAGCCGGGGAGGTTGACGCGGGTCTGCGTCCACGCGAACACCCAGGGGATGGCGCGCAGGTCCTCCAGGCCGCGGGCGGCCTTGCGGCGGGCGGGGCGGGAGCCGATGCGCAGCTCGGAGATCTCCTCCAGGGGGCTGACGCGCGCGAACCAGGCCGCGAAGCCGTCCGTCTCGATGAGGGAGCGGAACGCGGTCTGGGCGGCGGCGCCGATGCGGTCGGCGAGCGGGCGGTACCGGTCGGCGGCCTCGCGGGCGCGGTCCTGGACGGCGTCGGTGGACGCCAGCAGGACGGCGCTCGTCACCTGCTCGACGTGCCGCTTGGCGATCTCGGGGTGGCCGTACCGGGCGAAGATCACCTCGCCCTGCTCGGTGACCTTGAACCGGCCGCCGACGGAGCCGGGCGCCTGGGCGAGGATCGCGCGGTTGGCGGGGCCGCCGCCGCGGCCGAGGGAGCCGCCGCGGCCGTGGAACAGGGTCAGCGCGACGCCGTGCTTCGACGCCCACGCGGTGAGCGCCTCCTGCGCGTCGTACAGGCGGAGGGTGGCGCTGGCCGGGCCGAGCTGCTTCGCCGAGTCGGAGTAGCCGAGCATGACCTCCAGCCGGCGGCCGGTGTCGTCGAGGCGGCGCCGGACGGCCGGGATGCCGAGCATGCCGTCGACGGTCTCGGGCGCGCGGTCGAGGTCCTCGCCGGTCTCGAACAGCGGGACGACGTCCAGGACGGGCGCCTGCTCGCCGAGGGACGCGGCCAGTTCGTGCACGTTCGCGATGTCGTCGGCGGAGCGGGTGAACGACACGACGTAGCGGTGGCAGGCGCGGACGCCGAACCGCTGCTGGATCCACGCGACGACGCGGAGGGTCTCGAGGATCTCCTCGGTCATCGCCGAGCGCTCGCCGCCGGCGCGGATCTCCGCGAGGGCCTGCTCGTGCAGCTCGGAGTGCTGCCGGATCTCCAGCTCGGCGAGGTGGAAGCCGAACGTCTCGACCTGCCAGACGAGCTGCTGGACGCGCCCGTACGCCTGCCGCTTCGCGCCCGCGGCGGCGAGGGACTCCTGCACGGTGCGGAGGTCGGCGAGCAGGTCGTCGGGGGACGCGTAGGCGAGGTCGGCGTCGCGGTCGCGGGTCGCGGCGATGCGGGCCGCGACGTAGAGCAGGAACTGCCGGTGCGGTTCGCCGGGCGAGCGCTTGGCCATCCGGCGGCTGCGGGACGGCTGCGCGGTGCGGGCGGCGGCGAGGGCGTTGCGCAGCGCCGCCGAGGGCGGCGTGGTGCTCTCGTGGACGGTCAGCTCGCGGCCGATGCGGGCGCACGTCGCCTCCAGGGCGGACAGGACGTGCTCCGCCTGGATCATGACCGCGTCGCGGGTGACCTGCGCGGTGACGTAGGGGTTGCCGTCGCGGTCGCCGCCGATCCAGCTCCCGAAGCGCAGGTAGGGGCGCGCCGCCGGGGGCCGGGTGCCGGTGTCCGCGCCGGCGAGGGCGCGGTCGAGGGCCCGGTACACGTGCGGGACGACCCGGAAGATCGTCTCGTCGAACGCGGCCATCGCGGTGCGGACCTCGTCGAGCGGGTCCATCTGGGTGCCGCGGCGCAGCGCGGTCCGCCACAGGACGTCGATCTCCTCGCGGAGCGCCCGCTCGGTCTCGGCGCGCTCGCCGGCGCCGGGGCCGGCGTTCAGCCGGGCGAGCAGGTCGCTGATCCGCTGGATGGACGTGACGACGGCGCGGCGCCGGGCCTCGGTGGGGTGCGCGGTGAACACCGGCCGGAACTCCAGGCCGTCGACCAGCCCGGCGAGGAACTCGGCGTCGCCGATCTCGGCGACGGCCGCGGCGACCGACCCGGGGGCGGTGTCGCCGGTGTCGCGCTCGCGCAGCGTGCGGATGCGGTGGTGCTCCTCCGCGAGGTTCGTCAGGTGGAAGTACACGGTGAAGGCGCGGGCGACCTCCTCGGCACGCTCCAGCGACCAGCCGTCGACGATCGCCGCGACCTCGTCGCCGGGCAGCTCGCCGCGGCGCGCGGCGATCACCGCGTGCCGGAGCCGCTCGACGTCGTCCAGCAGGCCCTGCCCGCCGTACTCGACGAGCCCGTCGCCGAGCATGCCGCCCAGCAGCCGGACGTCGTTGCGCAGCGGTTCGGGCATGTCCTGCCGGAGGATCTCACGCGTGTTCGTAGCCACGTTCCCCAACCCTAACGAGACGGCGCCGGGGTGCGTTCATCCCGGTCACCGGGCCCCGCCCGCATCGCGATCATCAGTGTCCGGTTACGCTGGCCCGCATGGCGACGCAAGCCCCTGAACCCGCTCTGGACTACGACATCCACACGACGGCGGGCAAGATCGCGGACCTGGAACGGCGCCGGTACGAGGCGGTCCACGCTGGATCGGCGCGTGCCGTGGAGAAGCAGCACGCGAAGGGCAAGATGACCGCCCGCGAGCGGATCGACGCGCTGCTCGACCCGGGCTCCTTCGTGGAGTTCGACGAGATGGCGCGGCACCGCTCCACCAACTTCGGGATGGAGAGGAACCGCCCGTACGGGGACGGCGTCGTCACCGGCCACGGGACGGTCGACGGGCGCCCGGTCGCGGTGTTCAGCCAGGACTTCACGGTGTCCGGCGGTTCGCTCGGCGAGGTGTTCGGCGAGAAGATCTGCAAGGTCATGGACCACGCGGTCAAGACCGGCTGCCCGGTGATCGGCATCAACGACTCCGGCGGCGCGCGGATCCAGGAGGGCGTCGTCGCGCTCGGCCTGTACGCCGAGATCTTCAAGCGGAACGTGCACGCGTCCGGCGTGGTCCCGCAGATCTCGCTGGTGATGGGGCCGTGCGCGGGCGGCGCGGTGTACTCCCCCGCGATCACCGACTTCATCGTCATGGTGGACCAGACGTCCCACATGTTCATCACCGGGCCGGACGTCATCAAGACGGTCACCGGCGAAGAGGTGACGATGGAGGAGCTGGGCGGCGCGACGTCGCACAACTCCAAGTCGGGCGTGGCCCACTACCGGGGCTCCGACGAGGACGACGCCATCGAGTACGTCAAGGCGCTGCTGTCGTACCTGCCGTCCAACAACCTGTCGGACGCCCCCGCGTTCGACGTGCCGGTGGACGTCGAGGAGACGGTCGACGAGCTGGACACGATCGTCCCGGACTCGCCGAACCAGCCGTACGACATGCGCACCGTCATCGAGCACGTCGTGGACGACGGCGAGTTCCTCGAGGTGCAGGAGCTGTTCGCGCCGAACATCATCGTCGGCTTCGGCCGCGTCGAGGGCCACTCGGTCGGCGTGGTCGCGAACCAGCCGATGCAGTTCGCGGGGACGCTCGACATCGACGCGTCCGAGAAGGCCGCCCGGTTCGTCCGGACGTGCGACGCGTTCAACGTCCCGGTGCTCACGTTCGTGGACGTTCCGGGGTTCCTGCCCGGCACCGACCAGGAGTTCGGCGGGATCATCCGGCGCGGCGCGAAGCTGCTGTACGCGTACGCGGAGGCGACCGTCCCGCTCGTCACGGTCATCACCCGGAAGGCGTACGGCGGCGCGTACGACGTCATGGGCTCCAAGCACCTCGGCGCCGACATCAACCTCGCGTGGCCGACCGCGCAGATCGCGGTGATGGGCGCGCAGGGCGCCGTCAACATCCTGTACCGCAAGGAGCTGGCCGCGGCCGACGACCCGGACGCGCGCCGCGCCGAGCTGATCACCGAGTACGAGGACACGCTCGCCAACCCCTACATCGCGGCGGAGCGCGGCTACGTCGACAACGTGATCAAGCCGTCCGAGACGCGCGGGCAGGTCGTCCGGGCGCTGCGGGCGCTGCGGGAGAAGCGCAAGACGCTGCCGCCGAAGAAGCACGGGAACATCCCGCTGTGACCGGGCGGACCGGACGGACGGGACGCGCCCGACGGACGGGCCGGACGGCGGGACGCCCTGCGCGACACGCCCGGCGCGACACCGCCGCCCGATTTTCGGCCCGGCCGGAAGCGGGGAGTGCGGCATGACCGGACCGAGCAGGCGGGTGCGGGGGCGCGAGCGCGGCCCCCGCCGGGGGTACGGGAGGCCGTGTCCCCATGAGGAGGACGCGTGACCGCTGAACCGAAACCGTTCCTTCAGGTCGTGCGCGGCGACCCGACGCCCGAGGAGATCGCCGCGCTCGTCGCCGTGCTGACCGCGCGGGTGGCGGCCGCCGCGGCGGCCGCCACCCGCGCGGTCAGCACGGCGACGAGC
>NZ_QHJN01000217.1:0-11291 GCF_003947565.1 Actinomadura sp. WAC 06369
GGGAAGGGTCGGTGAGGGGCTGGGTGTCCTGATTGTCCGGGGTCGGGGCGTCGTCCTTCTGGCGTCGACGGTCCTTGTTACGGCGCGGCACGACCCGCATCGTCACCTCCCCGGGGACATGATCTCTCCAGTGTTCCAGGATGAGACGCCGTCCCGCACCGTGTCGCGTCCGAACCCGGCCGCTGTTCGCTGATCGCTCACCACGTGGAACGGTGCCCGTTTCGCGACGGTTCCATACGCGAAAAACCCGGCCCCGCAAGGCGTGGGGCCGGGTTCTCCGGGTGTGCGTCAGTCGATGCGCCAGGTGTCGCCGCTGCCGAGGAGGGCGGCGAGGTCACCGGCGCCCTGGGCCTCGACGGCCCCGTCGACCTGCTCGCGCATCAGCTCGTCGTAGGACGGGCGGTCGACGTCGCGGAAGATGCCGATCGGGGTGTGCTCGAACGCGGGCGAGTCGAGGCGGGACAGGGCGAACGCGTGGGACGGGTCCTGGCTGTGGGCGTCGTGGACCACGATCTCGGACGGGTCGACGTCGGCGACGTTCACGACCTCGAAGGAGCCGGTCGGGGTGCGCCGGAGGCCCTTCGAGCGGTCGGCGCCGAAGACGATCGGCTCGCCGTGCTCCAGGCGGACGGTGACGTCGTCGCGGACGTCGGCGTCCTTCAGCGGCTCGAAGGCGCCGTCGTTGAAGATGTTGCAGTTCTGGTAGATCTCGACGAGCGCGGTGCCGCGGTGCTGGGCGGCGGCGCGCAGCACCGACTGCAGGTGCTTGCGGTCGGAGTCGATGGTGCGGGCGACGAACGTGCCCTCGGCGCCGACGGCGAGCGAGATCGGGTTGAACGGCGCGTCCAGGGACCCCATCGGCGTCGACTTGGTGACCTTGCCGAGTTCGGACGTCGGGGAGTACTGGCCCTTGGTCAGCCCGTAGATCCGGTTGTTGAACAGCAGGATCTTCAGGTTGACGTTGCGGCGCAGCGCGTGGATCAGGTGGTTGCCGCCGATCGACAGCGCGTCGCCGTCGCCGGTCACGACCCAGACCGACAGGTCCGGACGCGAGGTGGCGAGGCCCGTCGCGATCGCGGGGGCGCGGCCGTGGATCGAGTGGAACCCGTAGGTGTTCATGTAGTACGGGAACCGGGACGAGCAGCCGATGCCCGACACGAACGTGATGTTCTCCTTGCGCAGCCCGAGTTCGGGCAGGAAGGACTGGACGGCCGCGAGGATCGCGTAGTCACCGCAGCCGGGGCACCACCGGACCTCCTGGTCGGTCTTGAAGTCCTTCAGCGTCTGCTTGCCGTCGGTCTTCGGGACCAGGGAGAGGGGGCTGCGGCCGTTGCCGTTGACTTCACTCACTGTCGATCACATCCTGGATGACGCCCTGCAGCTCTTCGGCCTTGAAGGGCAGGCCGCGGACCTGGTTGTAGCCGATGACGTCCACGAGGTACCGGCCGCGCAGCAGCAGCGCGAGCTGGCCCAGGTTGATCTCCGGCACGATGACCTTGTCGTAGGAGCGCAGGACCTCGGGCAGGTTCGCGGGGAACGGGTTGAGGTGCCGCAGGTGGGCCTGCGCGACGTGCTGCCCGGTGTCGCGGACGCGGCGGACGCCGGCGGAGATCGCGCCGAACGTGCCGCCCCAGCCGAGGACGAGCACGCGGGCCGCACCGGACGGGTCGTCCACCGTGAGCGGGGCGATGTCGTTCGCGATGCCGTCGACCTTGGCCTGGCGGAGCCGGACCATCTTGTCGTGGTTCGACGGGTCGTAGGAGATGTTCCCGGTCCCGTCGGCCTTCTCCAGCCCGCCGATCCGGTGCTCCAGCCCGGCGGTGCCGGGGATCGCCCACGGACGGGCGAGGGTCTCCGGGTCCCGCTTGAACGGCTGGAAGTCGGCGTCGGACGCCGCCGCGAAGTCCGGCTCGATCTTCGGCAGGCCCGCGACGTCCGGCAGCTTCCACGGCTCGGAGCCGTTCGCGAGGTAGCCGTCGGACAGCAGGATGACCGGCGTGCGGTACTTGACGGCGATACGCGCGGCCTCGATGGCGGCGTCGAAGCAGTCGGACGGCGACTGCGGCGCGATGACCGGGACGGGCGCCTCGCCGTTGCGGCCGTGCATGGCCTGGAGGAGGTCGGCCTGCTCGGTCTTGGTGGGCAGCCCGGTGGACGGTCCGGCGCGCTGGACGTCGATGACCAGCAGCGGCAGCTCGGTGGCGACGCCGAGACCGATCGTCTCGCTCTTCAGCGCGATGCCCGGCCCGGACGTCGTGGTGACGCCGAGGGACCCGCCGAAGGACGCGCCGAGCGCGGCGCCGACGGCCGCGATCTCGTCCTCGGCCTGGAACGTTCTGACACCGAACCGCTTGTGCTTCGACAGTTCGTGCAGGATGTCGGACGCCGGGGTGATCGGGTACGAGCCGAGGTACACCGGCAGCCCGGACTGGACGCCCGCGGCGACGAGCCCGTACGCGAGCGCGACGTTGCCGGTGATGTTGCGGTACAGGCCGGACTCGTGCTCGGCCGGCTTGATTTCGTACTGGACCGAGAACGCCTCGGTGGTCTCGCCGTAGCTCCAGCCCGCCTGGAAGGCCGCGATGTTCGCCTTCATGATCTCGGGCTTCTTGGCGAACTTGCGCTCCAGGAACGCGAGCGTCCCCTCGGTCGGGCGGTGGTACAGCCACGACAGGAGCCCGAGCGCGAACATGTTCTTCGCGCGTTCGGCGTCCTTCTTGGAGATGTCGAAGTCGGCGAGGGCGGTCACCGTCATCGACGTGAGCGGCAGGGCGTGCACCCGGTACTCGGCGAGCGAGTCGTCCTCGACCGGGTTGGCCGCGTAGCCGACCTTGGCGAGGTTGCGCTTGGTGAACTCGTCGGTGTTGACCAGGACGTCCGCCCCGCGGGGGAGGTCCCCGAGGTTGGCCTTGAGGGCGGCCGGGTTCATGGCGACCAGGACGTCGGGCGCGTCGCCCGGCGTGAGGATGTCGTGGTCGGCGAAGTGCAACTGGAAGCTGGACACGCCGGGGAGGGTCCCGGCGGGGGCGCGGATCTCGGCCGGGAAGTTCGGCAACGTGGAAAGGTCGTTGCCGAACGCGGCCGTCTCCTGGGTGAAGCGGTCGCCGGTCAACTGCATGCCGTCACCGGAGTCCCCGGCGAAGCGGATGATGACGCGGTCGAGCTGCTGGACCTGTTTGGTCACAGAGGAAGACCTCCTCGACGCGCAGCACCCGACCTGGGGGAGGCACCCAGAATCGTGATGCTACTTAGGCTTGCCTTCATGGTATGTCCGGGAGGCGATGCTGGGATCGGGGGACTGCTGAGTCACCGGACACCGCGGGTACGAACTGGTCGAATCCCCCTGGTCACCGCTGACACAGGCAGCTGTGCTGGCGGCAGAGGTCGACGTGCAGCCGCCGGACGAGCCGTTTGCGGTTCGCCGAGGAGCCGTCATCTCCCATGGGCACGGAGTTCACGCCCCGAAGTGTAGACAGAGCGAAATCCGTTCGAACCCACCGGCCCCCACGCGACCCCGGCCGCGGCCGACTCCGGCCGCCCGGCCCGCCGGGCGCTCACGGTGTCCGCGACGTCACGGCCTGCGGGGCGTCCGGCGCCGGCGTGCCGGGCGAGGCGGACGATCCGGGCCGCGGCGCCGCGGCCTGCACCAGCTCCCGGCGCTCGGCGTTGATCTCGGCGAGCAACTCCCGGACGTCGTCCGCGGCGAGCGCCTCGCCGATCACGCGGGCGCTCGCCTGGTACGGGTACGAGCCCGGGTTGTTCAGCGCGGCCTGCATCCACGTCCGCCACTGCTTGCCCGCGACCGTGCAGCTCAGCGTGACCGTCCGGGCCTCCGTCACGGGCGCCGACCCGCGGCAGGTGCCGAGCGGCCGCCCTCGCGAATCGAGCGATGCCCGCAGCGACGCGCGCGCGTCCCGCGAGACCGTCCCCTCCCAGGTCGACAGCGTCGCCGGGACCTGGACGGTGCAGCCGTTCACGTTCTGGTCGCAGTTCTTGAACGTCAGCTTGCCGGGCGTGAAGTGGAGCGTGGGGTCGGGTGCGCCGCCGAGCCGCTTCACGCGCGCGCGCAGCTCCTTGAACAGGGGCGCCGGGTCGGTGAGGGGCTGCGCCTTGAGCGCGAGCGAGGTCCGGCCGGACGTGCGCACGCCCAGCAGGCGGTGCGGTGCGGCGGCCGCGACGAGGTACTCGGCCTCCGCGGCCCGCACCACGTAGGCGGGGACGCCGCCGACCTCCTCCCGCTTCGGGTTCGCGGACGCCTCGGCGAGCATCCGCGCCACCGACTCCGGCGACAGCACCTTCGCGACGTCCACGCCGGGCAGCGTCAGCGGCGCCTTCGCCCAGGCGCCCGCGTAGTACTCGGGATGCTCGGTGCCCGCCGCGTACGCGCGCCAGAAGTCGAGCTCCGCCTTGATGTAGGTGACGCCGTCGACCGTGGCGAGCAGCGCGGTGCGGGCCCCGGCGGTGAGGGTCCCGCTGGCCGACCCCTCCGGGCTGATCTGCAGCCGCAGCTGCGCGGGGCCGCCCGCGACGGTGAGCGTGCCCGCGTAGCGGAGGCCGAGCCCGTCGGTGAGCCGCCGGCCCGCCGCGAGCGACCACGCGGGCGGCGGCGTCACGGACGGCTTCGCGATCGGGCCGGACGGTGCGTCGTCCGCGGCCGTCGCCATCGTGACGGCGCCTGCGGCCGTCGCCGCCATCGCGACCCCGGCCGCGAGCAGCAGCATCCGGTTCCGCTTCGCCATCCCGCGCTGCCGCCCCGGCACGGCCCCGGGCGCCACCGGCCCCCGGCCGTCCGGCGGCACCCGCCCGGGCCGGCCCGGCCCATCGGGCCGGCCGGCGCCGCCGAACCCGGCCGGGGCCGGGGCGGCGTTCGGCCATGCGGGGTCGTCCGCGAACGCGTCCGGGTGCCGCTCGTGCGCGGCCCGTCCGGCGACCGGCACGTCGCGCGGCACGCCGGCGCGGCGGCCGCGCCGCGGGGCGACGGGCTCGTGCGGGCGCCCGGGAGGCGTGCGGGGCGCGGCGGGATCGGTGGGCTCGGAGGAAGGGACGTCCACGATGACAAGAATGCCCGACGACGCGGGTCCCCGGAGCGGGGACGGACGCGTCGCCGGGCATCCGGGCGCGGCCCGGTGCGGCGCGCGGGGCACCGCGGATGCGGTGCCCGGGCGCCCCTCACCGGCGGTGGCCTGCGCCTACTCGCTCTCGAGGCCGCTCTGCATCGCCTGGACCTCGCTCGCCGTGGCGCCGATCACCTTGTAGTCGGCGTGCTTGTAGAACGTGCCGCCGGTCTTCTCGGCCCAGCTCGTCCACGCGGAGCTCTTGACCCGGCAGCTCGCCCAGACCGGGCTCTCCGTCTTGATCGTGATCGTGGTGGTGCACTCGCCGAGGCTCTTGCCCGTCAGGCTCCCGGCCGTCAGCGAGAACTGGATCTCGATGCTGACGGGCGTCCCGGCCCCGTACGGCGGCCGGATCTGCGCCTGCACGGTGCAGCCCGAGTCGTCCTGGCAGTTGCCCTTCTTCCACTCGGCGATCGTCGGGCGCGCCGCCGCGTTGAACGAGTCCTTCAGCTCGCCCATGCTCGTGCGCATGTTGGAGACGATCGTCTCGCTCTGCGAGGAGCTCTTCGGGCTGACGTCCAGCGCCACACGAGGGGACGTCGCCTCGTAGTGCAGCAGCTCGGGATCGTCGGAGTCGCTGATGTAGAGCGTCGAGGAGAACGTGCTGAACTTGAGGGCCTTCGTGCCCTTCCAGCTCGTCTCGACCGGGTCGACCGTTCCGCTCGCGGCCGCGTCCAGCTTGGACGCCAGCGCCGTCGGCGACAGCTCCTCCTTGAACTTCAGGTCGAGCTCGTCGGCGTTCATCCGCCCCCACTGCTCGCCGTCCTTCAGGTAGTACGGCGTCTCGGAGCCGGAGATCTGCTGCTTCCAGAAGGCGGTGCCGGCCTTGGCGAACAGCATCCCGTCGGCCGCCAGCACGGTGACCTTGCTGTTGTTCCAGGTCACCTCGCCGTAGGCGCGGCCGCCCTTGGTGACCGACAGTTCACCGCGGACCGCGTTCGCGCCGCCGCCGAAGTCGCCCTCAAGTCCGACGGAGGTGTCGGCGCCGATGTCGTCCGCCGCGGCGCGCAGCTTCTCCTCGGGGGTCATGCCGCCGCTCGTGGCGATCACCACCGCGACCACGGCGACGATGAGCACCACCACCAGGCCGCCGCCGACCAGCAGAGCGATCAGCGGGCCGTTGCCGCGCTTCGGCGACGGCGGGGGCATCCCCGGCCCCATCGGCGCACCCGGCGGCGGGGGGAAGAAGGGGGGAGGGGTGCCCGGTCCGCCCGCCCCGCCGGGGACACCGGGACCCGGCCCGCCCGGGACGCCGGGACCGCCCGGACCCGCGGGCGGCGGCGGAGGCGGCCAGGACGAACCGCCCGGGGTTTCCCAGCCGCCCGGTGGCGGAGGAGGAGGGTTGCTCATCTGGTCACGTCCTTCCAGGTCAACTGACCCCAATGCATCACTAGTGTGCAGTAAAAGGATGACACTGCGATCCTCCAGGGGGGAGTTGGGCCGTCACACTCCCCGGGGGCCGTCCTCAGGGATACTTGGTGAGACGCAGGCCGGGAGGAACTCGTGCATAACTATTTCGACTCATATGCGCTTGTCCTGGCGCTGCTCCTGGTAGGAGGCGCCGTCGTCGGGGGCGGGCTCGCCGCCAACCGCATGCTGCGCCCGCATCGTCCCACGTCCGAGAAGCTCATGACGTACGAGTGCGGTGTCGACCCGGTCGGCGAGGGCTGGGCGCACTCGTACGTCCGGTACTACGTGTTCGCCTACCTGTACGTCGTGTTCGCCGTGGACGCCGTCTTCCTGTTCCCGTGGGCGACCGTCTTCGACGCCCCCGGCTACGGCTTCACCACCCTGGGGGAGATGTTCGTCTTCCTGGGGTTCCTCGCCACCGGCCTCGCCTACGCCGCGAAGAAGGGCGTCCTGTCCTGGGTGTGACCGCCCGCCGCGGCCTTCCGCGGGCCTGAACGGGGCGCGCCCCGGCTGTCACAATGAGGGCGTGGGCAACGAGGGAACGGGCGCCGTCGATCTACCGCCGCCGGGCGTGGGGCCGCTGTCGCGGGTCGCCCCGAAGCCGATCAAGTTCGTGCTCAACTGGGGGCGCCGGTACTCCCTGTGGGTGTTCAACTTCGGTCTCGCCTGCTGCGCGATCGAGTTCATCGCCACCTCGATGAGCCGGCACGACTTCATGCGCCTCGGCGTCATCCCCTTCGCGCCGGGGCCCCGGCAGGCCGACCTCATGGTCGTGTCCGGCACGGTCACCGACAAGATGGCCCCGGCCGTCCGGCGCCTGTACGAGCAGATGCCCGAGCCGAAGTACGTCATCTCGTTCGGCGCGTGCTCCAACTGCGGCGGCCCCTACTGGGACTCCTACAGCGTCACCAAGGGCGTCGACCAGATCATCCCCGTGGACGTGTACGTACCGGGGTGCCCGCCGCGTCCCGAGGCGCTGCTGCACGGCATCGTCCGCCTGCAGGAGCGGATCGCGGGGGAGACGCTGCGGGACCGGTACGACGGCGACCCGGTGACGCCCCCGCCGCCGCCGCGCCCGCTGTCCCCGACCGTCCTGCGCCGCCGGACGACGACGCGGCGCGCGACGCCCCCGAGTACGACGAACGGCCGCTCGGGCCGTCCGACGTCGAGGCCGTGCAGGCGGCCGACGTCCTGACGCAGCCCGTCCCGTCCCTCGACGGCGCCCCGCCGGTGCCGGGACCCGCGGACGAGACGATCCCGGTGGCCCCCGTCGGCGACCCGGCACCCCCGCCCCGTCCCACCGGGCGGACGCCGGACGGGGACGAGACGGTCCCCGTCCTGCCCGTCGGGAACCCCGACGGGGACGAGACGCTCCCGGTGCAGGCGGTCGCGGACGACCCGCCGCGGTTCGGCCTCCCCGGGCGCCGCGCCCGCGACCTGCGCGACCACGACCCGACGATCATCCCCGGGCTGTCCGACGGCGGACCCGACGACGAGATCCCGCACGACGACGAGATCCCGCACGGCGAGATCGGGCACGGCGACGAGATCGGGCGCGACCGGTGACCCCGGACGGGGCCGCCGGGCTCGAGTCCGCGTGGCGCGAGCGGTTCGGCGACGAGGTCAGCACCGAGGAGACGCACGGCGGCCTCGCCGTCGGCGTCCCGCCCGAGCTGTGGACGGACGCGCTGGTGTTCGCCCGCGACGACCTGGCCTGCGGCTTCTTCGACTGGCTGACCGGCGTCGACGAGCTGGAGGACGGCTTCGCCGTCGTCGTGCACGTGTACTCGCTCGAACGCCGCCACCACCTGCTCGTCCGCACGCGGGTCCCCCGGGACGCGCCGGTGCTGCCGACCGCGACGGCCGTGTACCGGGGCGCGGCGTGGCACGAGCGCGAGACGTTCGAGATGTTCGGCATCGCGTTCGAGGGGCACCCGCACCTCGTGCCGCTCCTCCTGCCGGACGGCTTCGAGGGGCATCCGCTGCGCAAGGACTTCGTCCTCGCGGCGCGGGTCGCGAAACCGTGGCCGGGCGCGAAGGAACCGGGCGAATCGGGGCACGGGGCGCCGAGCCGCCGCCGCGTCCGTCCGCCCGGGATCCCCGACGCGGGCCCGTGGGCGGAGGCGGCCGAACGCGCCGCCCGTCCCGCCGCACCCCCGCCGGAAAGGGACGCGGATGCTTGAGGCCGTCGTCAAGCTCGCGCTCGTCGCGGCCGCGTTCGCGGTCCTGCCGCTGCTGGTGGGGCAGGCCGAGCACAAGGTCATGGCCCACATGCAGAGCCGCCTCGGCCCCATGTACGCGGGCCGCTTCCACGGGTGGGCGCAGCTCGTCGCGGACGGCGTGAAGTTCGCGCAGAAGGAGGACGTGGTCCCGCGGGCGGCGGACGGGTGGGTGTTCAGGCTCGCGCCGGGCGTCGCGCTCGTCCCGTACCTGCTGGTCCTGCTCGTCATCCCGGTCGGGCCGGGCGGTCAGGTCGCGCTCGACCTCGGCGTCGGGGTGTTCTTCGCGCTGGCGGTGATGGGCGTCGGCGTCATCGGCGCGATCATGGCGGGCTGGGCGTCGGCGAACAAGTACGCGCTGCTCGGCGGGATGCGCGTCGCGGCGCAGCTCATGTCGTACGAGCTGCCGATGGTGTTCGCGGCGGCGTCGGTGGCGATGGCGGCGGGGACGCTGTCGCTGCAGGGCGTCGTCGAGGAGTGGCGCTGGTGGTGGCTGCCGTGGCAGGCGGTCGGCGCGGTCGTGTTCTTCGTCGCGGGCCTCGCCGAGCTGCGCCGCCCCCCGTTCGACATGCCGGTCGCCGACTCGGAGATCATCTTCGGCCCGTACACCGAGTACGGCGGCCTCCGGTTCGCGCTGTTCATCCTCGCCGAGTACGCCGGGATCGTCGTGCTCTGCGCGCTCACGGCCGTCCTGTTCCTCGGCGGGTGGAAGGGCCCGTTCCTGAACACCGAGCTGGGCTGGCTGTGGACGGCGCTGAAGGTCGCGGCGCTCGTGTTCTGCGTCATCTGGCTGCGCGTCGCCAACCCCCGGATGCGCGAGGACCAGCTGCAGAAGCTCGCCTGGGCGTGGCTCGTGCCGCTGTCCCTCGCGCAACTCGCGCTCACCGGCGTCCTGAAGGTCGCGCTCTAGGGGTACCCGCTAGAGGTACTCGTCCTCGCCGTTTTCGAGGTCGTTGAGCCCGAGGTGCAACGGGTCGAGCGGCCCGTCGCCCCACGGTTCGAGGTACGTCTCGGGGTGCCTTTCGGCTCCGTCCGCCCAGCGGACGCCCAGCCACTTCGTGGCGAGCACCGGCTCCCGCAGCGGCGGCAGGGCCGCGGCGACGGCCTCCCAGTCGAGGGCGAGTCTGTCGACCGTTACGCCGCCGAAGGACTCGGGCGCCTTCCCGGCGTCGGCGTCCGCGAGGATGCGGTCGAGTTCGGCGCGGGCGGCGGCGTCGCCGTCCAGGCTCCGCTCGTGCAGGTCGAACGCGTGCGCCAGCAGCGGCAGCGACCGCTCCGGCGAGAAGTCGTACGGCTCCAAGATCCGCGCGACGATGCCGCCGGTCTCGTCGCCCTCGGTCTCCTCGGTCTCTTCGGTCTCCTCCTCGTCGTCCTCATCGTCCTCGTCCTCGTCGTCGTAGTCGTCGAGGTCGTCGGCCGACAGGGCGAGCACCCGGGCGAGCGCGGCGTCGCAGCGCTCGTCGCCCGTCCGCAGGAAGGGATGCAGGTCGACGCCCTGGACGATCTCGCCCTCCTGGACGACCCACGCGTGCAGGACGGCGCCGTACAGCATCACCAGGTAGCCGTCCGCCCCGTGGGCCCGGCGCTCGAAACTCTCGCGGAGCAGGTCGAGCGTCGGCGCGACGTGCACGTCCCCCTGCCGGGCGCCGCCGGGCGACACCGAGAACTCCAGCAGGTAGCAGCTGTGCGGCAGGCCCTCTTCTTCGTCGTACGGTTCGATGATCGGCGCGTCGGGCACGTGTCGGCCTCCGGGGAGCGGGAGCGGGTTCGGAGACCGGTTCTACCGGACGGGTCGGACGTTACGGCAGGAAGATCGTGAAGTCGGCGAGCTGGGGGAGGACGTCGGGGGGCAGGTCGGCGTCCACGACCATCTCCTCGACGGAGATGAAGGGGCCCGTCTCCGCGCGCCGCCGCACGACCCGTTCGGCCAGCTCGGGCGTCATGCCGGGCAGCGCCGCGATGATGTTGGGCGGGGCGTGGTTGACGTCGACGAGGCCGCCGTCGTCGTAGGTGCGCGGCTCGTCCGGACGTCCGATGCGCAGCTCGCGCGCGAGCGCGGGGTCGCGCGCGGCGAGCTCCCGGGCCTCCTCCCGCAGCGTCCGCCGGAACTTGGCGACCTCGACGGCGTGCTCGTTCGCGAGGTTGCGCGGCGGCTCCTTCGGGAACACCTTCGACCGCGCCGCGAACGCGTGCCCGGTGCCGCCGATCCACAGCAGCATCATCAGGAACGAGCCGATCGCGCTGAGCAGCAGGCTGTCGAACCCGAACGACGCCATCGACACCATCAGGCCGGCGCCGTAGCCGGTGGCGGCGGCGCCCATCCCCCACGAGCCCCGCTTGATCGCGGCGTACATGAACGAGAACGGCGTCCCGTACCCGAAGGTGAGCAGCGGGACGAGCGCCCAGCCGACCCCGCTCGACACGGCGGGGGCCACGACCGGGACGGGCGGCGGTGGCGGCAGCGGCGCCGCCGGCGGGTGCGGCGCCCGCCACGGCGGCGACCCGTACGGGCGGGGCGGACCGCCGTGCGGGACGCGCGGCGGTCCGC
>NZ_QHJN01000218.1:0-11196 GCF_003947565.1 Actinomadura sp. WAC 06369
GAAGCGACGCCGTAGGCGCCCTTGACGGGTTCCGGGCGGGCCGTACACTCCGGCCTCGGTCGGGGGGAAAAAGGGGGAGCTCTTCACCCGGCCGAAGGCCGGGATGGCTCAACCCCGTGACCCGGCCACGCGTAAAACTGCATTGCCGGGCTCAGTGGATAACCTCTCTTATCCGCTGAGCAAGGTGGGAGACTCAGCGGATAACGTCGCTCCGGCACCCTCGACGGCCGGGGCGGAACTCAGCGGATAACAACGGACGGCGGGCGGAGGCAGGGACATGGCGCAACGGCACCCGGGATCGGGACGGCCCGGCGAGGTCGTCGCACTGCGGCCGGACGCCGAGCGCTACACCACGGCGGACGGCGCGGCCGCGGCGTTCCTGGCGGACCGGTCGGCGGCCGAGCTCGCCGACGTGCTCGCGGCCGCGCGTCACGCCCTGGGCGAGGTCGAGCGGCATCTCGACCGGTGCGCCCTGGCGGCGAACACGGTCAAGGCGTACCGGCGGCAGTGCGCGGCCTTCGTCGGCTGGCTCGCCGAACGCGGCGCCGCGGCGCACCCGGACGCCTTCGGCGACGTGATCGGGGCGGCTGCGGCGGTGACGTCCTGGCGCCGGTCCCTCCTGGAGGAGCGGGTCTCGGCGGCGACGGTCAACCAGGCGCTCGCCGCGGTGACGCTGTTGTACGAACTGGCGGGTCTGCGCATCGCGGTCAAGCGGGTGCGGACGGCCCGTCCGGGCGAGCCGGTCGCGCTGACCGACCGGCAGGCGGGCGCGGTGGAGCGCGCGGCCGCCCGGCGCGGTGCCCGGGACCGGGCGGTCGTCGCGGTGCTGCTCTACAGCGGGGCGCGGGTGGAGGAGTGCGCGCGCATCGAGGTCCGCGACGTCGCGGTCACGGCGCGGACCGGCGCGGTCCGGCTGCTGGGCAAGGGCGACCAACCGCGGACGGTTCCGCTCCCGGCGCCGGCGCGGGCGGCGGTGGTCGACTACCTCGCCGAGCGCGGCCGCGCTGACGGGCCGCTGTGGCTCGGGCAACGCGGGCCGCTGACGGTCTCCGGGCTGACACAGGTCGTGCTCGCGGTCGGCGCCGCGGCCGGGGTACCAGGGCTGCGGCCGCAGCGGCTCCGGCACACCTACGGCACCCGGCTTCGCCGCGGCGGCGCCGATCCCGCCCAGGTGCAGGCGCTTCTCGGTCACGCCTCCATCGAGACGGCGGCCCGGTACTTCCGGGCCGGTGCCGACGAGCTCGCCGAGGTCGTCGGCGAGGTCTTCGACGGGTAGGCGCGGGGGCCTGGTTCGCAGTTCTGCCGGTTCGTCGGGGCGTGCCCGTTTACGCTCCTGACCTATGGCTGTCAAACGCCCGAACCCCAAGAAGGACAAGTCCGCCCGTCGTCCTCGGCCGCCTCGACCCGGGACCTTTACTGCCGGGTTCCTGGACCCGGCGCACCGGAACCGGCTCAACCAGATCACGCTTCAGGCCGACGGCAAGGCGCCGCCGGAGGCGTTCGTGCCGGTGCTCCTCACCACGACGTGGGCCGGGGCGCAGATCGGGATGCGCGCGAACTACTGCGTGGACGCGTGCCGGACGCTCGGCTACGCCCTGGGCGAGCTGGGCATCCTGACCGAGCTGCGCGCGGCTGAGGTCATCATCCGCGACGAGAACACGGGCGGCATGGTCGAGTGCGCGCCGCTCTCGCCGCGGTGGAACGGCAAGGAGCTCGATGGGCACTGCATCCTGACCCTGCCGGACCAGGGCCGGTACATTGACGCGACCTTGGAGCAGTTCCCCGGCATGGCGGAACTGCGGGGCGGTCCCGCGGTCGGCCGGTGCGGCGGCATGCTGGATCCCCGGACGGGCAAGTTCAGCGCCGGCCATAGCGTCGTCCGGATCCCGGAAGGCGGCAACATCGCGCTCAAGCGCGGGCCCCTCATGGTGCTGTACACGCTGTCCTCGGACGCGGACACCTCAGCGATCGTCGCGCATCCCAACGTCCAGCAGGGGGAACCGCTCTTCCGGCGCGCGGCGATGAACCTGATCTCGATCGTTCTGGGGTACGTCCGCGAGACCAGTTACCTGCCCGTCGCGCTGCGGGACACGCCGTTCCCGCGCCTGCACGCGCTGATGGACGCGATCGGCGACGCGCCGATAAGCCGGACGGACGGCGGGGACGCCCTGTTCACCATCGACGGTCGGGCCATGCGGCTGGACGAGATCGCTCTCCCTGCGGGAACCGCTCCGGCGGTCGCTCCGGCCTGATCACCATTGCTGGTGCGGGTTGAGCGCGGCGAGCCGGGCACGGAACGCGGGATCCGGGCCGGTCGGGGTGTGCTGCCCGGTCTCGGGGTCCAGGTAGCCCCATCCGCCGCGCTCGCCCGGCCCGCACAGCATGAGCGTCAGGGTCCCGGGCTCCACTTCGGTCACCTCGTGGTAGAGCTCGCGCGGGATCTCGTTGACGCTCCCCGCGCGGTGCTCGACGCCGAGCTCGGTCCGTACCCGGCCGCCGGCGAGCTCGTAGCGGTCTTCGACGTAGTGCCCGGCGAGGATGTGCGAGCGGAACGCCCAGGGGTGCGAGTGCGGCCGCGGCTGCGCTCCGCCTCGCCGGTCGGGCGCGTACCACAGGTTCACGCGGACGGTCCGGGCGTCGCTCTGCCAGAGCGTGAGCTCGGCCTTGTAGGCGGTGCCGTCCTCGTCCGGGACCAACGTCCAGCCCTCCGGCTGCGTCCACCGGGCCCAGGTGAGCGGACCGACGTCCGGGGCGTGCGCGTCGAGCGCGGCCGCAGCCGCCTGGCGCATCGGATCGGTGACCACGAGGCCGGGGATGATCTGCGTCATCAGCATGCCCTCACCCTGACAACTGCTCGGCGGCCCGACTAGGCGTTTCGTGTCGACCGTTGCAGGCGTGACGAGAAATCCCGGCTGACCAGCGAAAGTTTCGCTCGCTCAGCCACGCGGTCACCACGTGATCGCAGGAAGGGGCGCAGCGGCCGCCGCCGATCCCCCAAGCGGGCAAGGGCTGTACCACTCCATCGAGGGCAAGGAGACCCGGAGCGCAGGACCGCCCCGCGGTCCGAGCACCGGAAGCTCCGCGGCAGCACCTTGGCCTCGGCCACGCACTTACTCCGGCCCTGCATCGACCGATCCTCGCTGGACGGCCGAAGGCTGTTACCCCAGCAGGTGCTCGGGGAGGTCGGCGGCGAACGCCTGGTGCAGCGGCGGCGGGGGCGAGTGACCAGGGCCGGTGAGGTCGGCGTTGACCTGCCCCAAGATCGACGCTCGGCGCAGGGCGGCCGCCTCGGCGGCGCGGTCCGCTGCGCGGCCCGAGGCCGATGGCCGGGGGCGGCGGCTCGTGATGCCTCGTGCGGTGAGCTCGGCGGCGAACGCGTTTTCTGGCTCGGTCATGGCGGCGCGGAGGGCGCTGCGGCGCCGCGACTCCGGGCCAGTCTGGCGGGCGGCGACGCGTGCCCGCGCGGCCGCTGCTGCGGCTCGGGCCTGCGCCCGGCTCGCGGCCGACGCCTCCAGGGCATCGGCGCGTTTGGCGGCGAGCTGGGCGGCGTAGGCGGCGTGGCGGGCGCCGTGGTGGTCGACGGGGAGGTTCCGGCGCCTCCGCAGGTCGCGCAGGACGGCTTGCAGCCGGTAGCGCAGCAGGCCGTGCAGGTCGCGGGCGCTGCGTACCCGCTCGGTCAGGATGTCGACCAGGTCGCCGGGGTGGACGTGGGCGCTGTAGCGCGACACCAGGGCGACCATGCCGCTAAGCTGGGCGATCTCCTCCTCGGAGAGCTCTTGACCCTGCTCAGCCCAGCGGCTCCGGCAGCGGTTCAAGATCGCGACTGCTTGGGCTCGATCGTCCTCGGTGAGTCCCCCGGGCCGTCGGCGCCGGGACCGTTCCTCCCCAGACTGGTACGGGGCAGGAGGGGAGGGGGGAGAGACCCTCGCGTATAGGGGCCACGCCTCCAGGTAATAGGCACTCGGCCGTTGGTTTTCCACAGGAGCGGCGGCGGTGCCGGTGGCGTGGGCCTGCGAGTCTCTGCACGCGCCGTACCGGTAGAGGCCGATCTCGTCGGCCCCGGCGAGCGCCGCGGCGGCGTACTCGTCCCATGCGGCCACGGCGCCGCTGAGCGGCGCGGCAGTCTGGGCGTCGGCCTCCTCCGGCAGATCCTCAGGGAGGCGAGCGGCGGGCCAGCACAGCACGTAGCGGGCGGTGCGGGCGTCCTGGCCGCCGGCTGCGGGCGGGCGGTGCCCGGCGCTGTGCCGGGTCTGGCGGACGAGTCCGAGCTCCCGGACGACTCGCCAGTGCGCGTACGCGGTGGCCTCACTGCACCCGAACGCCTTGCGGTAGCAGGCGATGAACTTCCCGATGTTCTCGACGTGGCCCTTGTCGTCGGCGTAGTCGCCGAGCATCCCGATCATCTGCCGGACGCCCCGGGCGGTGAACGCTCGGCGCCACTCGGCGGCTGCGGCCTGCTCTGCGCGGGCCTCGACCTCGGCGGCCGTCCTCGGCTCGTCCGCCTGAGGTTTGGGTCCGGGGCGAGCGGTGCCGAACTCCTCGACGGCGCGGGCCTCGACCAGTCGCGCCGTCCGGTACCAGGTGGCGCGGCGCATGCCGGGGAGCAGGAGATGGCCGTCTCCGGCGGCCGGGCGCGGCGGGCGCGCGCTGTACCGGGCGAGCGCCGCAGCGAGCTGCTCGGCCTCGCGCCGTGTGACCCATCGTGCGACCGCAGCGCGGCAGATCTCGGCGAGCTCCTGGTGCTCCTCGCCGTCCTGCGGCGGCCGCCTGCTGGGCGTCGTGGTCTGGACCGAGTTACCTGCGATGACACGCGATGACACGCGCGAATCGGGGCATACGAGACTCGGCCCTGCGATCTCGGGTATCGTGGGCTCCGACGTTCGGCCCGGTTCGAGTGGCAACAGAAAGCCGCCGGTCGAGCCGGGTGTTGTGAGGGGCCCTAACGCGCGTTCGGTTGGCAGCCAGCGCTTAGGGCCTCTTGGCTTTTCGGGCTCCTAGCCCGATCACGTCGCTAAGAGGCGCGTTCCTCCTGGGGGTCCTGGGCCTGGGTGAGGGGGCGCTCGGCGGCCTCCTCCTGCTTCAACAGTTCTCGCGCGATCTCGTCCTGCTCGATCAGGTGCTCGACGTACCGGGCGAGGTTGAAGCCGCGGGCCTCGGCACCGAGCTCGACAAGGCGCCGGTGCTTGGGGCTGACCCGCGTGCGCAGCGTCACCCACGGCCCCGGGTCACGCTTGGCCCCATAGGGAAGCCGACGAGTGTGGGGCACGGGAGTAACCATGCGAGAGATCATGGCGCATCCAAGTGGTACCACTCCGGGATTTCGGCGGCGTGTTGGGTAACTATTTCGTCGCGCCGCGTGTGGCATCGGTTCCCCCGCAGGGGCAAAATGCCTGCTGATCAGCGAAGTTTAAAGTACGTGTTCTGATTCACAGTCTGGAGATTCCTGCGGTGGCTGAGGGCCTGGTGCGTGTCGTGGCTTGGGTGCCGCGTGGGACTGAGGCTCGTCTCGGCGAGCTGGTGCAGGCCGAGCGGGCGCGGCGCCGGCTGATGGTGGCCGAGGATCCGCGGTGGGACACCTCCGGCCGGACGGCGGACGAGCGCGCGGCGGTGAAGCTCGCCCGGGTGGCCTGGCTGGCAGATCTGCGGGGGCGCGGCGAGTTGCTCGACACCTCCGCCGCGGTGCTGGCGCTGGGCGTGCGCGGCGAGCTTGCGGCGCGCGGCTGGGATCACGAGTGGCCTCCGGCCCCGGAAACGGCGGTCTCGGGCCGCTGGTGGGGGTCGCGGGCCGAAGGCTTCCCCGAGCGGGTGGCAGCGAATCTGCCGGTCGCGCTGGTTGACCAGGTGCGCGCGGCGTGCTGGCACTCCTCCCCCATTGCCGAGCTCCGAGCCTGGCGCGACCGGCGGCCGGGGCCTCTGCGGGGCGCGCTGCGCGCGGAATACGACCAGCTCGCGGCGGGGGTCAAGGTGCCCGGCGAGATCTGGCGCGGGGCCTACCGGCGGGTTCTGGGGTGGCCGAGCACGCACGCGGCCGAGGACGCTCAAGGCTGAGCGTCCTCGGCGCACCTTTAAAAACGTACTTTGAAGTTCACAGGTGGCGCCTACTCTTCGGGCGCGGTGAACTCCTTCCCGCACAGTCCGCAGGTGATCGTGCCGAGGTCGAGCACGGACGGCGCAACGCGGATCCGGCGGGGCGGCTCGCATCCGCAGCGGGCAGCGAGGCCGTTGTTGCTGCTGGTGCGGCCGCCCTCGACGGTGCCGCCGTGCCCTCCTCCCCCGGCTCCGGCGGCGATGGCGATGTGCTCGGACCGCCGGTGCGCCGTGATCGCCGCGGCGAGCCGGTCGAGCTCGGCCGCGTACGCGCGGGCCGTCTCGTCCGGGACGGTCGTCGTTGACCAGCCGATGCGCTCGTCCTTGGCCAGGGTGAGGCCGAGCTCTTCCCCGAGCGCCTTAAACCGGGCGTTGTGCCAGCGGCCTTGACGGCTGGTGTCCTGGATCCCTCGGGTGTGCGCGACGCCGTGCGCGGCCTCGTGCAGCAGGGTCCCGAGCAGTTCGCGCGGGCCCTGTTCGAGCCCTTCCCCGGCGACGAACAGCTCGGCGAGGTCGCCGGCGTCGCGGTGGACCCACCGGGCTCCGGCGTAGTGCCCGAGCGTCACCCGGCCCGGGGCGGCGCCGATCGTGCCGGATCCGATCGTGACGACCACGCGCGGCACGTCGGCGTGTCGGCGGCGGATTGCGGCCCAGGTGCGTTCGATGGCGTCGACCAGGGCGAGCGTCACGCTCTCGTTCGCGGCCGGGTGGTCGGTGCTGCTGGGCGAGGTCGTCGTCATGGCCACGATCCTGGCTGAATGACACGTACGTGTCAACAACGCCCGGAGCGACTGCCTGACGCGCTCGACCGGCTCCGGCAGATGGCGGCCGCCCCGGACGGTCCTACGGCGGCGCTGGCCGTGGGGTGACGCTGCCTCGCCAATCTCAAGCGGACGGACGAGACGGGCCCCGGTCCCACCTTCGGCAGGTGGACCGGGGCCCGTCTCGTCGTGTCCCGCGCCGCGCATCTCTTCGCCCCGGTCCTCGTCGGCTAGACGTGGCGGAGAGTTCGCCGGGCGGCCAGTCCTCAACGGTCCGGGGTACCGACCAGCCGATAGCCTCGCCCGGCCTCCGCGATACCGCCCTCCTCGACGGCATCGGCCAACCAGGTGGCGAGGGTGCCTCTCAGGTCGGGCAGCGCTGACCAGTGCTGGTGGAGGCTGGCGAGCAACTCCGCGAACGGCACCGGGCGGCGGGCGCTCTCCAGGTAGTGCTTGATCGCGTCGCTCAGCGCGTCAGCGCACCCGACGCAGAGCAATTCGCCGTCCAACTCCTCCGCGGGGGTGCCGCATCCGTCGCATTCAGAAACGTCGTCGAACTCGTCCATCGTCATCCCATCCGCGCGGGCGGCCGCGCTACGTCCTGCTCTCGGCGCGGTACGCCTGCGCCCAGTCCTCCAGCTCGGACAGGGGCCAGTGATTGCGGTACAGGAACCGGTGCGGCGCCGGAAACGGCAGCGCCTTGGGTCCGCCTCGGGTGAGCCATCCCGTGATCGTCTTGGGCGCGATCCCGGTGACGGCGGACGCTCCGGCGGTGTCGACCCACACGTCTCCCCCGGGCAGCTCGGGCAGGCCGAGCAGACGTCCGGCGGGGGCCTGTCGTCCGGCGGCGCGGGCGGAGGCGAGCTCCTGGGCGTGTTCGGCGAGGTCGATGCTCTCGACGGGCTCGGTACCTCGCCGCTCGATCGGCTCGTCACGGGCGGGCATGGCGGACTCCTCCCCGGGGCAGTTCTAAAACTGTCAGCATAGGGCCGGTTCGCCGGCGTCGTGGATCAGGTCGAGTTGCTGCGGCGCCGCCGTCACCGCGGCGAATCGGGCGAGCAGGTCGTCTTGCCAGTCGAGAGCAGCATGGAGGCAGTTGCCGCAGTGCTTGCGGCGCCCTGCGCACTCGGGGGCGGGCGGCCGTCGGCGCATCGCGGCGGACCATGCCATTGAATCGGCCGTGGTGAGCCATCGGCCGTAGCGCAGTAGTCCGGCGGTCTTGACGCCGAACCCGTGCAGGGGCAGGTCCAGGGCGGCGAGCTCGCGGAAGATGGCGCCGATCTCGGCGGCGCCCTGGCGGCGGCACACCGACCCGACACCCACCACCTGGTAATCGGTGCTGAGCCGCACGCCTGCCTCCTCGTACATCTCGACGCATCGTAGGTAGTCATCGATGGTCCACCCCTGAACGACCGGCATGACGGGGCACTCGCCGTACCCGTACTGCGGCCACAGAGCTTCCAGCTCCACGAAGTTGGCGACGGTGCGGGCCTGGTGCTCGGCGACGCTCAACCCGGTCCCGGCGAATTGCTGCCCGTTCCACGTGCCGCCATGGATGACGGCGGGCTCGCACATCCAGTCCTGCGGCGCGGCCCATGCGAGATCGCCGATCTCCTCGTCGTAGCGAGCGAGGGCCTCGATGTACTCGGCCGGGCTGGTCAGGAACCGACCGTGCCGCTGGATCTCGGTGAAAGCCCCGGAGTCCACCGCGTAGTGCCGGTACTCCGGGCGCGGCAGCGTCTTGAGCTTGCGCAGGGTGCGGTGCGAGATGAACAGCGCGGTCTCGCGGGGCGCGGTGATCAGCCATCCCGGCCGATGCACGCCGAGGTAGAACGTGAGCGTCTGCTCGTCGCAGATCATCCCCCACCTCCCTGTCATGTCAGTTTTAAAACTGCTCCCGTGGTCCGCCGTGCGGGCCTAGAACAGCGCGCCCTGTCCAGCGCCGTCCTCCTGATCGACCTCGTACGCCTCGACCACGGCGGCCGGAATGCGGCCCTTGCCGATCGGCCATTCGTTCTTGGCGGCCCATTCGCGGATCGCCTCGCGGCGGTCGCGGATCGCCCGGAACTCGCGGTCCGCGGCGGCCGCCTTCTCGGCCTCGTTGGCGCGCGCTCGGGTGCGGCGCTGCTCGCGCTCCTTGGCCCGGGCCCGGATCGCCTGCTCGGCCTTGTACGCGCGGAACGCGGGCGGGTTGAGCTCCTCGACGGTGGCGCCAGCCGGGTAGAGGCCGGTTGCGATCGCCCATGCGAGGACGTCGGCGGGGTCCGGCTCGGCGTGGCACTCGCAGTCGCACACCCACCGGCACGAACGGTCGGCATACCAGACCTGCGCAACGTCCGTACGCTTCGGGCCGGTCGCGGTGGGCGTCGGGTGGGCGTACGGCTCGCGGTGCCGCGCGTCGTGCTCTCCGTCGGCGCTGAGGATGGACCCGATCGGGAGGACGAGCGGCTCACGGCGGTGGCAGCGCTCGCCGTGGTCGCAGCGGGTCATCCCGTACTGACATGCACACGCCGTGAAGTACCCGGGGACGGAGGCGAACAGGCGGCGCATGGCAGGCAGCCATGCGTGCTCGCGGATCCACGCGGCTTCGGTCTCGGTCATCATCGGGCGGTCTCGGTCGGGACTGAGCATGAACGCGGGCTTGCCGCAGATCACGCAGGGCTTCGGCTCGTCGGAAACCCGGGCCTTGCTCCAGTCGAGACGAACGGGCTTCTTCGCCATCACGGCTCCAGTTTTAAAACTGCGTACGGATGATCAGGAGGCGCCATCCGCTGTCGCGCAGCGATCGCCAGGTCACGACGGCGGCTGCCGCGATGACCACTGCGGCGAGCAGGCTCACGGTCGCCGCGGTGACGTCGGGGCGCACGAGCGCGGCGAGCGCGGCTCCCGCGGCGAGCGTGGGCATTGGGGCCGCGTAGAGCAGGGCGGCGAGGGTGGCGAGCAGCGTGATCGCGGTGAGGGTCATGGCTTTCGGCTCCTTCAGGGGGCGTTCCGTCCTTTCGCCTCCTATCATAGCAGTTTTAAAACTGCATCGCTACTCGGGTGGGTTGTTTTTGCTGGTCATGGCGGGTTAGTTGCCAACCTGGCAGACGATTCCGCCTTCGCGGATGGCGCACGGCCCGGCCCCCGGCGCCGCGGCGGCCAGGGGCGGGACCGCGGCCGCGCTCGCGACGCCGAGCAGGGCCAAGACGACGAGCGCGCGGCGCGGCATCAGCCGGACCACCAAAGCGGCATGGGCAGGGTCGGGGACAGGACGGCGAGCAGGCCGACGGCGGCGAGCGCACCGAGGATGCGAGTTCTCATAACGTTATGCATACACGTGACTACTGTCCGACTCAAGAGGGGTTTGCCTGCGTAGGGTGCGGACCATGGCGCATTCTTCGGTCGGTCTGGTCGCGCGCGGGGGACGCTGCGGTGTGAATTGGGCGCATGATCCCGACTGGCATAGGGGCGACGTCGCCGAGCTCACCGACCATCCGCGCGGGCTCCGGATCCCCTCGGACGGCGCCGCCCATGGGGTCACGGTCTGGGTCACGCGGTGCCTGGCCTGCTCGGCGCCGCTCCTGTGCGTCGGAGCGTGGGGCGCGGGGGCGGGCTCGCCTCCGCTGGTGCCTCCAACGCTCATCCTCGATCTGGTCGACGCCGAGCTGTCCCCTGAGCACATGGCGCTGCTCGACCGGGACCCGGGCGCCGGCATCCCTCCACTGCCGCGGGCCTGGGGCACCGCGGGCGACGGGTGGCGCGGCGTCTGATCGGGCCTGGGTCTGGAACCCGGTCGGCGGTCGGTGCCGTCCTACTGGTCCACTACCGAGAGGAGACATCAGCGTGCCGCTTCCGCCCTTCACGCCACCTGGGCCGGACGCTCCTCGCCCCTTCCCTCCGGCTGGGCAGGCTCAGGGACCCGCGGCGTCACCAGTTCGGCAGCCGGGGCTCATCGCCGCTCTCGGGGACACGCAGTTCACGACCTTCATGACGCCGATGCTGGCTCGCTGGATCTACATCGGGTCCATCGTGGTCATCAGCATGACCACGATCTTTTGCTTCGGCTTCGCCTGGTGGCTCGCGAGCTGGTTCCTCGGTTGGTTCTTCGGCCTGGTGGCCATGGCCATGGCCCCGCTCATCGGCTTCGTGCTCTTGCTGGTCGCGCGCGTGGCCTGCGAATCGGTGCTGATCCGATACAACCGGGCGGCACCTCCTCCACGAGCCTGATCGCCTTTCACGGGCCCTGGTGGTCGTCCTGGTGGTGGTGGCTGGGGGAGGTACGACGGTCGTACCCGTCCCTCGGGGCTGCTGGGTCGGTTGGTTGGGGTGGGGGCCGGCTGGGTGCTGCTTGGCTGGGCCCCGTGCT
>NZ_QHJN01000219.1:0-11169 GCF_003947565.1 Actinomadura sp. WAC 06369
ACGGGCGGGGGCGGGGGCAGCTTCTCCACCGCGGGGACGACCAGGGCGGGGTCGGCGTGCAGCAGCCCGCGCAGCAGCCCGGCCACGCGCAGCCCGTCGGTCGTGCCGTCGTCCGCCAGCGGCGCCAGCGCCCGGACGGCGAGCGCCGGATACCGGTCGGCCGCCTCCAGCAGCGCCGCGGGCCCGCCCTGCTCGCCGATCCCGGCGAGCAGGGCGGGGAAGATCCGCTCGTCCGGCGTCTCCAGCAGCGCGCGCACCAGGATCGGGCGGGTGTCGTCGGCGCCCTGCCGGCGGCGGCGCCGCAGCGCGATGTCGAGCAGCGGGACGGCGTCCGCGCCCAGCCCGTCGAGCAGCGTCCCGACCACGGCGGGCGTCACCGGCATCCAGGTGACCCGGGCGGCGTGCGCGGCGGTGGACATCGAGGCGAGCACGTGGTCCTGGCCGAGGGGCTGCCGGTGGGCGTTCTCGGCGAGCGCCTCGTCCGCCCAGCGCGTCTCCGTCGGCAGGAGGTAGGACGCCGTGCGGCGCCGCTGCGGGTCGCCGCGGTGCGCCGCCACGCGGGCGACGGCGTCGCGGTACACGTCCTCGGGGGCCGCCGCCAGCAGCGCGCGGAGCCGCTTGGCCGCGCGGTCGTCGGCGATCCACCGGCCCAGGGGGAAGGCGTCCTCGTCGGTGGTCCGCCGGAGCTCGCCGGCCCACCCGCGGGGCGCGTCCCCGATGGAGGCGTGGGCGACGAGCCGGACGGCGCCGGAACCGGACGACGCCCGCACCGGCACCGGGCCGGCCTCGATGGACGACGCCTCCGTGAGGGCGCACGCGGCGAAGGCGAGCCCGTGGTCGAGCGTCCAGGCGTCCACGAAGGCGGGGGCGTCGACGTCGCCGAGGTACCGCACCGCGGCGGCCGCGACCGCCGCCGCGCCCGCCGGGTCGGGGGCGCCGTCCAGCCGCGCCGCGACGGCCTCGCCGAGCGCCGGGTCGGTGCGTTCGTGCTCCGCCATCCGCGCGGCGATCGGGCGGGCCCGGCGCTCCGCCTCGCGGGCCCGCCGCGCGGCGTCCGCGTCGGGGACCGCCGCGGGCCCGGCGGCGCCGCCGCGCCGCGGATGGAGGTGCTCGCGCCATTCGACCGGAATCTCGACCATGGCAGGGAAAGCTAACGACAGGCAACGACAAAGCGGTGCACGTAGGATCTCGTTGTGGACGAGACGGTCATAACGGTCCGCGGCCTCGACGTGGAGCTGGGCGGAGTCCGGGTCCTGGACGGCTTCGACCTGGACGTGCGGCGCGGCGAGTTCCTCTCGATCATGGGGGCGAACGGCGCCGGGAAGTCGACCCTGCTGCGCTGCCTGGCGGGCCTGCAGCGGCCCGCCGCCGGGGAGGTGGCCGTCTTCGGCCGGCGGCCGGTGGACGGGCCCGAGTTCTGGCGCGACGTGGTCCATATCGCGGACGAACCGAGCTGGTACCCGTGGCTGTCGGTGCGCGAGCACGTCGACCTGATGCGGGCCGTGCACGGCGAGGTCCGGCTCGACACCGACGCGGCGCTGGAGCTGTTCGACCTGACCGGACGGGACGACGCGGCACCGGCGCGGCTCTCGACCGGGCAGCGGCAGCGGCTCTCGCTGGCGATGGGGCTGGTGCGGCCGAGCCGGCTGCTCCTGCTGGACGAGCCGGAGCGCGGCCTCGACCTCGACTTCCGCGACCGGCTCAAGGAGATCTTCGTCGCGTACACCGTCGCGGGCGGCACCCTGGTGATGGTGACCCACGACGACGACCTCGCCTGGTCCACCCGTCGGCTGAGGCTGGAGGCCGCCGGATGAGCGGGGTGCGCGCCGCCCGCGGGTACCTCCGGGCGCACCGCCGGACGTCCGCCGGCTGGACGGACTGGTACACGCGCGCGGCCGTGGCCCTGTTCGCGGCCGCGCTGCTCGGCGGGTCCCTCGGTTCCGTGCTGCCGTCCGCCGCGCGGGACGTGGACCCGTCCCAGGCGGGGGCCGGGCTCGCCCTGGTCGCGCTGGCCTACGCGGGGTTCCTCACGCTGGCCCGCAGGTTCGGTCCGGTGGCGCTCCCGGCCGCCGACGCGTCGTGGCTGCTGCTCTCGCCGCTCCCCCGCCGCAGCGTGCTCGCCCGGAGCGCCGCGACGCTGCTGGTGCTCGCGCTCGCCGCCGGGGCGGTGCTCGGCGTCGCGCTCCTCGCGGTCCTCGGCCTGCCCGGCGACGCGCCCGCCGCGCTGGCCGGCGCGGTGCTCCCGGCCGTCGCGGCGACCGTCGGCGGGGCGGCGGCGGCCGTGCTCGCCCAGGCGTCGCCGCCCTGGGACACGGGGCTGCAGGCGCTGATCGCGGGGTCGACGGCCGCCGCCGCGGCCGCGCTGCTGCTCGGCGCCGGCCCCGGCCGCGAGGTGCGCGCCGCCGTCGCCGACGCGACGCCGGCGGCGGGCCCTGCCCTCGCGGTGGCCGGCGCGGTCGCGGCCGCGCTGCTGCTCCGGCTCGCGTGGGGGGCGCTCGACCGGGTCCCCGCGCGCTCGATCCTGGACGCGTCCACCCGCACGGGGCACGTGACCGCGGCGACGGTCGGCCTCGATCCGGCCGCGCTGACGTGGATCGCCGAGGAGGCCCACTGGCGCGGGCGGACGCTGCGGTCCCGCCCCTGGCCCGCGCGGGCGGCCCGCCCCGCGGCCCTCGCCCTGATCGACTGGCGCAGGCTGGCGCGCCGTCCGGGCCTGCTGTGCGCGCTGCTCGCGTCCGCCGCGGGCCCCGCGCTGGCGGTCGCGGCCGGCGCCGCCCCCGCCCTGGTCGCGGCCCTGGCGGGCGCCGGGGCGGTGACGGCCGCCGCGGCGGGCACGACGGGCGCCCGCCGGGACGCCGACGACCCCGGCCTCGCGCGGCTGCTCGGCGTCGCGCCCCGCGCGGCGCTGGCCGCGCGGTCGGTGCTGCCCCTGCTGCTCGGCGGGGCCTGGCTCACCCTCGCCCTCGCCGCGCCGAGCATCGCGGACGGCACGGCCTGGTGGGCGTTCGGCCCGGCGGCGGCGCCCGCGCTGGCGGCCGGGGCGCTGCGGATGGCGCGGCGGCGGCCCGTCGACCACGCCATGCCGACCCTCGACACGCCGTTCGGCTCCGTGCCCACCGGCCCGGTCCTGTGGGCCGCGACCGGGTTCGACGTCGCCGCCCTCGGCTGCGCGCCGCTGCTCGCCGCACTGAGCGCCCCGCCGACCGCGATCGGCCCGTACCTGGCGGTCCAGGCGGTCACCGGGGTCGCGGTCCTGGCGGCCTACCTGGCCGCCGCACGCCGCTGAACCGGGCCGGACGCCCGCGGTGAGGGGCGAAGCGGGCGCGGGGTCAGGCGGTGGGCTTCACTCCGGCGTCGGCGAGGATCTCGCGGTTCTCCCGGTAGAGGGCGTCGAACGCGGCCAGCTCCGCCTCGTCTTCCTCCTGCACGAACGACAGCGGGCCGTCGCCCGCCAGGGACGCCCGCTCGACCTCCGCCCGGAAGACGATCGTGCCGTTGCCCTCCAGGACGGGCTGCCAGCGGCCGTCGGCCTCCTGCAGCCACGACCGCGCCGGGCCGCCCGGGTTCCGCACCAGGACGGGCACGTCCGGGTCGACCCGGCCGAGCCGCGACCACACCGCGCGCGACGCCGCCACGCCCGACCCGCAGGACGGCGTCAGCCCCGCGCCGCGCTCGTAGGTCTGCACGTACACGTCGGCCGGGCCCCGCCCGTCCAGCGGGAGGACGAAGCTGACGTTCGCGCCCTGCGGGAAGTCGCCGCGCGCGTCCGCGACCCGCAGGCCCGTCTCGATCAGCTCGTCCTCGCGGTAGCCGCCGATGACGCTGACCAGGTGCGAGTTCGGCACCGCCACCGCCGTGACCGGCAGCGACGCGTGGAAGGCGCCGAGCACCCGGTCGACGACCGGCTCGGCGGCCCCGGCGACGATCGGGTCGGCGGGCGCGAAGTCGACCGGCGGCAGCTCCACCGCCGTCCGCCGCACGCCGTGCGGCGTCGTCCCCGCGTCCCGGACCGTGAAGTCGTACGGGCCGGTGCGCAGCACGACCTCCCCGGCGTCGTGGCGGTCGAGGAGCAGGCGCCCCGCGCCGCGCATCCCGTTGCCGCACAGCAGCGACTCCGAGCCGTCCGGGTTGAAGAACCACGCGCGGGCCGTGCCGTCGCCGCCGTCCACGATGAAGTAGACGCCGTCGGCGCCGAGCCCGTCCGGGCGGTCGCACAGCCGCCGCACCGCGCGGGCGGCCTCCCCGCCGGGGAACAGCTCGTCCGGGGCGCCGTCGACGACGAGGATGTCGTTACGGTTTCCGTGGACCTTGACGACCGGCAACTGCGACATGGCGGCTCTCTGACGTGCTGAAACGGGTGATCCGACCATCGTACCGGCCGACCGGGGGCCCGCGCGGGTCCGTGCCGCTAGCATCGCCGACGTCACACCCCCGCACACCCCCGCACACACCTGGACGCGCCATGTGGGACGACTTCGCCCGCCTCAGGACCGGCTACCTTCCCGGCGTCGACGAGCAGACGCTCATCCTGAAGATCGCCGAGGAGTACGGCGAGGCCGTCCAGGCGTACATCGGCGTCACCGGGCAGAACCCGCGCAAGGGCGTCCACGGCACCCCGGACGACGTCCGAGACGAACTCGCCGACGTCATCATCACCGCGGGGATCGCCCTCGTCGCGCTCACCGGCGACGACCCGGCCGCGGCCCGCGCCCACCTCGAACGCCGCCTGCGCGCCGTCACCGAGCGCTCCGGCGTCTGACCCGTCAGCCCGCCGCGACGTCCTCGAACATCCAGCGGTGGCCCTCGAGGTCGGCCGCACGGTACCGGCCGTCCACCGCGATGTCGCCGACCTCGGCGAGGATCACCGCCCCGGCACCCCGCGCCCGCTCGAAATGCGCCTCGATGTCCGACACGTACACGTGAACGCCGTCGATCACGTACGGGACGGACGACCACGCCGCGGCCTCCGCGCACTCCTCGGCATGCCGGCGCGGCGAACGGTACGCGGGCGTCGGCTCCGCGAGCATGATCGCGCCGCCGTCCTCCGTCTCCATCTCCGCGTGCCCGATCGTCCCGTCCGGCATCGTGATCCGGCCGGTCTCCCGGAACCCGAAGGCGTCACCGAGCCACACGAGCGCCGCCCGCACGTCCTCGTACGACAGCATCGGCGTGACGACCTGCCTCACAACCCCTCCAAGCTCACCGATCGAACGACGCGGATCACTCCGGCGGCCCGGGCCGTTCCCGCTGGGCGAGCTGCGCCGCGATCGCGTAGTCGATGTGGACGTCGCGGTAGGTCGTTCCCGACCGCGCCTCGTCCGGAACGCCCCTGCGGATGCTGCCCGACGACGACCGGGCGTCGGCGTCCCCGGTGAACTCGACCGAACTGTCCGGGACCGTCCCGAAGCGCAACTCGTCCGCCGTGACCGTCGCCCGGAAGAGGATCGCCGCCGACGCCGCGACCTCGTCCTCCGGATACTTCCCGGCCATCGTCCGTCACCCCGTCACCGGCTCGACTGCTTGGAGAACATGCGCATCAGCGCCCGCCCGAGTTCCTGAAGGGACTCCTCGGTCTCCCGAAGCGCCCCTCGCAACTCCGTGGCGTCGTCCGCCGCGCCTTCCCCGCCCTTTCCGCTGTTCCCGTCTCCCCCGTCCGCGGAGGACGGCCGGTCGCCCGACTTCCGATCCTCCGCCTGGTCATCCGACTTCCGATCCGCCTGATCGCCCGACTTCCGATCGTCCGAATCCCGATCGGCCGACTCCCGATCGTCCGTCTGGTCGGCAGGCCGGTCGTCCGGCCGGTCGTCCGGCCGGTCGTCACCCGACTCGCCGCTCGACTCATCGCTCGGCTCGTCGCTCGGCTCGTCGCGCGGTTCCTCGCTCGCCTCGCCTGCCTGCTTCTCGGCCGGCTGTTCGTCCGGCGTTCCGCGCGGCTGACCGCCCTCGGCATCTTCGACGGCCTGTCCCGCCGTGCTCTCGACGGTGTCCCCGGCCTCTCCCGCAGCCCGTCCCGCGCTTTCACCGGCCTGCTGGGCGGTCTCGCCCGTCCCGCGGCCGACCTGCTCCGCCGCACCACCGGTCCCCTGCCCGACCGCCTCGGCCGCGCCTCCAGGGCCCTGGCCGACCTGCTCGGCCGCACCCCCGGCGCCCTGGCCGACCTGCTCGGCCGCACCCCCGGCGCCCTGCCCGGCCGCCTCCGCAGCACCACCGGCACCTTGCCCAGCTGCTGCGGCCGCGCCACCGGCCCCCTTGCCGACGTCTTGTACCGCGCCCCCGGCGCCCTGCCCGGCCGCCTCCGCCGCACCACCGGCACCTTGGCCGACCTGCTCGGCCGCGCCTCCGGCGCCCTTGCCGACCTGCTCGGCCGCGCCTCCGGCGCCGCGGCCGACGTCCTGCACGGCGCCGCCGGTGCCTTCGCCGACGTCCTCGACGGCGGACCCGGCGCCCCGGCCGACGTCCTGGACGGCACCGCCGGCCCCCTTGCCGACGTCCTGGACCGCGCCTCCGGCGCCCCGGCCGACCTCCTTGACGGCGCCGCCGGCGCCCTCGCCGACGTCCTCGACGGCGTGTCCCGCGCCCCGGCCGACGTGCTCGACGGCGCCGCGGGCCCCCGTGCCCAGTTCGCCGACGGCCCGGCCCGCACCGGCGCCGATGGACTCCACGCCCCGGCCGATGTGCTCGAGGAGCTGCGGGTTGCGGTCGAGGGTGGTGAGGACGCGGTCGACGATGGCGGCCACCTCGTCGAGCCGGACCTCCAGGAGCGCCTGTGCCTCCACGCCCTTGATGTCGAGCTTGACCGCGCCCAGGCCGACGTCGGCGCCGACGTTGAGCCTCAGCATGTCGAGGACCTGTGCGGAGAGCGCCACGTGCGCCTCGAGGTTCTCGACCTCGAGGGAGATCTCCTCGACCTTGAGCTGCGGGACGTTGAGATACACGTCCGGCCCGCCCTTGGACGGCCGCCGCTCGATGGGGCGGTCGGGGTCCGGCCCGGGTACGTCGCGCGCGCCGCCGGCATGTTCTTCCCCCCGCTCGCGCGACCGCTCGTCGGGCGTGGTGTCTGCCATGGGTCCGGTCCCCTCGTCCGCGCTCGGTCAGCCGGCGCCGCTCTTCGCTTCGACCTTCTCGGCGTCCTGCTCCTGCTCTTGCCCCTCGTCCTGCTTCTGACCCTGCTCCTGGTCCTGGTCTTGCTCCTGGTCTTGCTCCTGGTCCTGGTCCTGTTCCTGGCTCTGCTCTTGGTCCTGGTTCTCCTGGGCTTCCTGCTCCTCCTTGACGGCGTCCTCGTGGGTCTTGACGACCTCGCCGTCGCGGATCTCGCCGCGCCAGCCCTCGATGTCGTCCTGTTCGAGGACCGAGCGGGTCATCATGTGGCGCTTGATGTGCTTGAACTCGAGGCGCAGCCGGCGCCCCTGCGCGCGCCAGAGGTTCGCGGTCTTCTCGAAGAAGCCGTCCGGGTGGTACTCGGCGACGAGCAGGACGCGGGTCAGGTTGGGGGTCAGCTCCGCGAAGGTCACGGCGCCGTCGACGTACCCCTTGGCGCCTTCGGACTTCCACACGATCCGCGTGTCGGGGATCTGCTCGGTGATCGTCGCTTTCCAGCTCCGGTGCGAGAGGAAGATCTGCGCACGCCAGTTGAGCTTCTCGTCGGACTCCTGCTCGACGCTCTCGACCTTGCTGGTGAACGAGGGGTAGTCGCCGAACCGCGTCCACTGGTCGTAGGTGGTGCGCAGCGGCAGCCCGACGTCGAACTCCTCGACGATGTTGACGACCTTGGCCTCTTTCTCGCTGCCGCCTCCGCCGCCGCCGTCTCCGTCGCCGCCGCCGAGCAGGCCGCCCGCGACGCCCTTCACCTTCTCCTTCGCGCCGGTCATCCCGGCGCTCATCCCCGCACGGAGCGGAGACTTGCCCTCCGCGATCTCCTTCGCCCCGGCGGCGAGCATCTTCTTGCCGACGCCGCCGCCGTCTCCGTCGCCGCCTCCGCCGCCGTCCCCGGCGCTCTCGCTCAGCCGTCCGGTGAGGTCGCGGATCCTGTCGTTGGCGGACGCCAGCGCCCGCGTCATCACCGCGCGCGCGAGGTCCTGGCTCGCCTCCTTGAACTGGTCGAGGGGAAGGTCGTCGATCAGACCCGGCGCGTCCTTCGTCTTGGTTTCGGCCATGGTCACCACTTCTCGCTCCGGTCGGCCGCTCCCCGCCTGGCGTGCGGACCGTCCCGTCGTCCGCACAGGGAGCGCGGCGTCACCCCACCTGTCACCGCGACCGACGAAGGACAAACGACCCGAACCCCGACGCTCGGGTAAAACGTTGGTCTGACCTGGACGTTCTACCCGGTCGGGGCCGGGGTCGGGACGTGGCCGGGCGGGAAGTCGCAGTCGATGTCGCCGACGTCCTTGTCGCCGCCGGGCTCCTCGATGAGGACGTAGGCGCAGGCGCGGCCGTGCTCGTCGGTGAAGGACTGCCGGGTGGCGGTCTCGCCGCACGCGGTCAGCGTGAGCAGGACGGCGGCGCACGCGGCGAGCAGCACGGCGGCGCGGGCGGGGCGGCGGGCGAGGAGGACGCGGGACGGGCGCGCCGTCCCTCCAGAACGTTTCATGCCCGCAGCATGACCGGGTTCCGGTGTCCGGTCCGCGCATTTCGCCACACGTCCGGGGAAGGGCGGATGACGGTCCGCGGCGGGGTGCTCAGCCCGGACGCAGGACGCCGAAGTCGCCGAGGTCGTGCGAGATCGTGAACGTTCGGGAGGTCATGCGCCAGCCGTCCGGGGTCCGGGTCCAGTGGTCCTCGTACTCGCCGAAGCACTCGTAGGCGCGCCCCGCCGCCTCCCCCTCGCCCTGGTGGTGGACGCGCGCGTAGGTGAGGGAGCGCGCCTCGTCGCCGCGGATCTCGACGCGGTGGTTGCCGAGGAGGTGCTGCGACGGCCCGCAGCCGCCGAGGTGCGCGCGGACCCGGGCGACGATCGTGTCCCGTCCGGTGCGGCCGTAGCCGGTGGCGTCCGGGACGAACATCGCGCCGACGGCGTCCCAGTCGCGGCGGTCGAGGGCGGCGGCCATCTCGGCGAGCCGCTCGATGATCTGCTCGCGGTCGCTCATCGTGGAGGTCATTTCTCTTCTCTACGGCGCTCGCGGGGCGCGCCGCCGTCCGCGTCCCGCTCACCGGTCCGGAAACACGAAAAAACCGCAGACCGTGGGTCTGCGGTTTCGCGGACAGTACCCCCGAGCGGATTCGAACCGCCGTTACCGCCTTGAGAGGGCGGCGTCCTAGGCCACTAGACGACGGGGGCGTGACGTGCCGTCCGCTCCCATGTCGTGCTGGGAAGAAGCGAACGTGTACCCCCGAGCGGATTCGAACCGCCGTTACCGCCTTGAGAGGGCGGCGTCCTAGGCCACTAGACGACGGGGGCCTGTCCGCTTTCGCGGACGCAGCTGGGGTACCAGGACTCGAACCTAGACTAACTGAACCAGAATCAGTCGTGCTGCCGATTACACCATACCCCAGAGAGGTACGCGGGCTTCCTGCCTTTCGGGCCGGTCGCTCGCGCCTCGATGAGAATACAGGAGTCGGGGACTTGGACCAAAACGAATAGCGGACGGTCGCCCGCGCGTCTCCATCGCGGACGGTTCGAGCCGCCCGCCGTCCGGGTCGCGCGGGCACGGGACCAGCCCGAACGCGGTCCCGGACGGCCCGGACCGGCGCCCGGGACGCTCCCCGGGCGCCTTCCGCGATCCGGCCGGCTAGTCGCGGGCGATGACCCGGTTGGTGAGGGTCCCGACGTTCTCGACGGTCACGCTGACCTCGTCGCCGACCTCCAGCGGGCCCACGCCCGCCGGGGTGCCGGTGAGGATGACGTCGCCCGGCAGCAGCGTCATGACCTGGCTGACGTACTCGACGAGCTTCGGGATGTCGTGGATGAGCTGCGACGTGCGGGCGCTCTGCCGGACCTCGCCGTTCACGGTCGTGCTGATCGCCAGGTCCGCCGGATAGACCTCGGTCTCGATCCACGGGCCCAGCGGGCAGAACGTGTCGAACCCCTTCGCGCGCGTCCACTGGCCGTCGCGGGCCTGCAGGTCGCGGGCGGTGACGTCGTTCGCGCAGGTGTAGCCGAGGATCACCTCGGCGGCCCGGGACGCCGGCACCTCCCGGCACATCCGGCCGATCACCAGCGCGAGCTCGCCCTCGTGGTCGACCCGCTCGGACAGCTTCTCCGGGTAGGCGATCGCCTCGCCCGGACCGATCACGCTCGTCGACGGCTTCGCGAAGATCAGCGGCTCGGCGGGGGCCTCCCCGCCCATCTCCGCGGCGTGCTCGGCGTAGTTCTTGCCGATCGCGATGACCTTGCTGGGCAGGATCGGGGCCAGCAGCCGGACGTCGGCGAGCGGGTACCGGTGCCCGGTGAAGGCGAGCTCCCCGAACGGATGCGCCGCGACGGCGGCGACGGTGTTCTCCTCCACCACCCCGAAGGACATGCCCTCGTCGGTGGAGAACCTGGCGATACGCATGGTCGAGAGCCTAGTACCCCGGTCAGAGGCCGCACCCCGCGCCGTTGAGGACGCACTCGGCGGGCGGCACCGGCTCCCCCGCGGCGCCGAACCGGACCGTCACCGTCCCCATCGGCGGGACGGCCGCCGCCCCCGGCGCGTTCTCGATCACCGCCCGCTCGCCGCCCCGCACCAGCCGTCCGCCCCATACGTTGCGGACGTCCGAGCCGGGCGCCAGGAACGTCAGCCGCCACGACGCCAGCGGCCGCCCGGTGCGGTTGGTGACGACGAACGAGCCTTCGTAGTAGCCGGGGCCGTCCTCGACGACCTGGAACGTGACGCCGTCGCCTCCCGGCGGCGGCTCCGCCCCGGCAACGGGCCCGCCGGACGCCCCGGCGGGCGGCGGGGACGTCCCGGCGGACGGCGGGACGGTCGTCGGCGCGGGCGCCGCGCCGCCGCTCGTCCCCTCGGGGGCGGCGGCCCGGGGCGTCGCCGCGCGGGTCTCGGCCGGGGCGGCGTCCGGCTCCCCGTCGTCGCCGAGGGCGAACACCGCGAGGAGGGCCACGGCGACCACGAGCACACCGGTCCCCAGCGCGAAGGCCACTCCCCGCACGCTCCCGCCGGCCGTGCGCGCGGGCGGGGCCGAGGGGGCCTCCGGGTCGGGGAGTTCGGCGGTGCCGCCGAACTCCCCGACCCGGAG
>NZ_QHJN01000220.1:0-11149 GCF_003947565.1 Actinomadura sp. WAC 06369
TCGGTGGCTTCTGCGGGGGCGGGGGCGCTCGCCGGGAGGGGGGATTCGGGGGCGTCCTGGGCGGGTGAGAGCGTGAGCCACGCCTGGGTCCAGCGGTCCTCTTCGGCGGAGATCTCCTCCGGGGTGTGGGAGCCCTTCGCGCGCATGCACGCGGTGACGAAGGCGACCACGAAGGCGAGGCGGGGCGGGTTGGGGAGGCGCTTGCCGGCGAGGTTGTCGGAGAGCGTGCTCACCGGCAGGAGGTCGGCGGGCGGTTCGCCCGAGTCGGGGTCGGTTCCGCCGAGCGCGTTCAGGGTGCGCAGCGAGGGCCGACCCGCCCAGGCCCGCAGTTGCCGGAGTGCTTCCAGGAACTCTTCCGCCGTGGCCGCCGACCCCGGATCAGGCCGAGTCTGCATCTATTCTCCCGAACTATTTCTGTTCTGGGGAAAGGTCCGATCTGCACAGCCATGGTAGGGCCTTTCGGGCCCAGATGTACGGGAGTGTTCACTGGAGGATGGAGGCCGGGCGCGCGGATCAGGGGCGGGACGTGCGCACCTGGCGGTCGCGGCGCCGTTTGTGGAGGCGCCAGAGGTGCCTGACCAGGTAGACCAGGGCGATGAGGACGAACTGTTCGACCGGGGCCGGGGTGAAGGGGAGATCGAGGAAGACGATCGACGTGAAGCAGAACAGGAACCACAGGCCGCCCGCGCCGAGGACCAGGCCGTCCCGGAGCCGCCTTCCGCGGACGTGGTGGACGGCCGCGGCGAGTGCGGCGGTTCCGATCACGCCGATGAGCGCGACCTGGAGATCGGCCCACACGGCGGCCCCCTCGGTCGGGTGACCTGATTATGGCCGCCGATCGGGCTCCGGGCTAGCGGCGGGCGGCGCCGTAGAGGGAGCCGCCGAGGAGGACGGCGCCGGAGAGGACGCCGCTCACGAAGGGGATCCAGTCGACGTGCGAGAGCGCGGCCATGACCATGCCCGCGACGCCGAGGGCGGTCAGGAGGGCGCCCGGGACGGCGATGGCGGTGCGCTTCCAGATCGGTGCGAGGACGACGAAGTGCAGGCCGACGATGAGGGCGATCCAGGCGACGTTGCACTGGTCGGGGGCGTCCAGGGCGCGGAGGACGGCGATGCCGCCGAAGATCAGCGCGAACTCGGCCAGGACGACGAGGCCGAACTTGGGGCCGAACCAAGCGGGCGGGGGGTCGGCGGGGGCTTCCCGGCGGCGGTCGGTGCGGAAGCCGGTGACCACCACCGCGATCAGGCAGAGGACCGCCGCGACGCGGAGGGCGATCCCGAGGGGGCCGGGGACGGGCGCGCCGGCGTTCGCGAGGACGAACGCGGTGCCGAAGCTTGAGCCGACGAACAGGCCGAGGAGCTGGGGGGACATTCCGGTGATCTTAGGGCGAAAGCCGCGCCGGCGGGACGTCGCGGGCCCGGCCGGTGCACGCGGGGGTTCGGCGGGTAGGGGGTGCGGCGGAGGTGTCTGGGATGAAGGAACGTCGCAGTCCGCTGCGTCCGGACGGGGAAGGCAAAGGCGCGTGGCTCGCGGCGCTGGAGCAGGGCGCGAACCTGCTGCAGTCGACGGAGCCGATGAAGGGGTTCGACGTCTACGTGGTGGGGTTCCACTGCGTGAAGGACGGGCCGGACGAGCAGATGGAGGCGCACCACTACTGCAAGGTCGTGAACGACGATCTGCTGCAGTGCGTCCTGTTCGACGGGAACACGCGGGACGCGAACCTGATCGGGATCGAGTACATCGTGTCGGAGCGGCTGTTCGAGGGGTTGGACGAGGACGAGCAGGCGTACTGGCACCCGCACAACTTCGAGATCCTGTCGGGCCAGCTCGTCGCGCCCGGGTTGCCGGACGTGGCCGAGAAGGCGTTCATGAAGCAGCTGGTGAACTCCTACGGGAAGACGTGGCACACGTGGCATACCGGGCGGCATGACGGACGGCCGGGGCACGGGCTGCCGGTGGGCGAGCCGAAGCTGATGTGGTCGTTCAACCGCGAGGGCGAGTGCGACGAGGCGCTGAAGGACGATCGCGCGCGGGCGATGGGGGTCGACGTCGAGCGGAAGCGGGCGGAGCGGCAGGAGTTCGTGCCGCTGGCGCGGCCGCAGCGGGGCGTGGACGCGATGAAGGAGCAGTTCGCGGGGACGACGCCGATCCCGGGGGTCGTCGACCGACCCCCGGGGCGCGGTTAGTGGTGGAAGACGGACGCGACGCGGGCGCCGGTGGTGCCGATGTTGACGACGGATCCGCCGTTCGCGGGCACGGTGCGGCAGAACGCGCCGCCGTAGCCGTCGGGGAACGCGAAGACGCCCCAGACGGCGGTCCAGTCGGTGACCCGGCCGTCGCGGTCCATGACCGGTTCGCGGTTCGGGACGATCCGGCGCTGCGCGATGTGCGGTTCGCGCAGGCATTCGGCGACGGTTTCGGCCCATTCGCGGTCGGTCTGGTCCCAGCCGGTGCGGATGCCGTGGCCGCCCAGGCCCGCGATCGGCTTGAGGATCATGGTGTCGCGTTCGGCGCGGACGAACTCGGCGAGGTCGCGGGTGAGCTGCCGGGTCCAAGGGAGGACGCGGTCGACAAGGGCGCGCTCGTCCGGGTCGAGGTCGGCGCCGGACAGCAGCGCGAGGCTGCTCTTGTACGCGAACATCCCGTTGGAGACGGGCGTCCACAGGACGACGCGGCCTTCTTCGTGCGCGCGCTGGACGGTTTCGGCGGGGGCCACGTTGCGGTCGTCCCGCGCGAGCTGGTTCGGGCTGTAGTAGCGGAGGACGAGGTCGATCGGCTTGCCGTGCAGGTGGAGGCGGCCGTTGCGCGTCTGGACCTGGTCGACGTCGCCGTAGACGAGGTCGATGCCGTGGCGGCGCATCGATTCCTGGAACGAGCGGTGCAGCGCCTCGTAGGGGGCGATGCCGCCGACGCCTTCGAGGGTCGCGACGACCGGGTCGTCCTTGCCGGTGGCCCGGACGAACTGGCGTGCGATGGCGGCGGTGGTGTCGACGTGGGCGAGGCCGTGGTCGGCGGCGAACGCGCCGAACGCGTCGGTGCCGAGCAGGGGGCCGTTGAGGTCGCCGACGTCGACGCCGCCGAGTTCGCTGCCGACGTTGAACTCCATCAGCCGGAAGCCCGCCTCGTCCTGGTACATGTCGGCGCGCCCGTACAGGACGGGGTCGCCGGCGAAGCGGGTCATGATGCCGGTGCGGTGCTCGTCCATGCCGAGGGCGCCGCAGAAGGCGCGGACGTCCCCGCCGAACAGCCGGTCGGGGAGGGACGTGAGCAGGCCGAACAGCCGGCGGAGGTCGTCGGCGGCGCGGCGGATCCCGTCCTCGGCGCAGAACATCGGGCGGGGCAGCAGGTACTTCCGCCAGGCCGCGGCGTACGCCTCGGGGAGGTCGGCGGACGCCACGGCGTCGCGGAGCGCCGGGTCGGCGGCGCAGGCGTCGAGGTACTTGTGGGTGACCATCAGGCGTCGGCCTCGACGATGAGTTCCTTCTCGATGGCGCGGATGGCCTCGCGGTCGGCGTGGACCTGCGCGGAGTCCTCGTGGGCGAGGATGATGTAGCCCATCGTCATGCTGGCGAACAGGTCGGTGCTGGCGTCGACGCGGTCGCCGGTCGTCACGAGGTGGACGGGCGAGTGGTAGCTGGGCAGCTCGCGGGCCGCGTCGTAGATCTCGGCGTTGCGGACGATCCCGGTGGAGTGCGACATCAGGAACACGGCCATGACGTTGCGGTTCAGCGTGTAGCCGGGCGGCAGTTTGGGGCCGAGGCCCCGGCAGACGTCGACGATGCGGGTGACCTGGCTCTCGCCGGTGGCGATCTCGGTGACGGCGGGGTTGCCGGCGCCGGCGAGGCGCGCGTTGACCTCCAGCAGCCGCGGCCCGTCCGGGGTCATCATGATCTCGGTGTGGGCGGCCCAGTTCCGCAGCCCGACGGCGTCGAGCGCGCCGAGCCCGTACTCGATCAGCTCGCCGTACTCGTCGGTGTCGTAGGGCAGCCATTCGACGGAGTCGTACACGGCGATGCCCTCGCCGAACGGCACCCGCCGGTACTTGATCATGTCGGTGATGGAGTGCCGGCCGTCGTGGCTGACGGTGTCGATGGCGTACTCGACGCCGGTGAGCTGCTCCTGGACGAGCACCTCCTCGGCGACGACGTCGAGCTTGTCGCGGCTGCCGAGCATCGCCTCGAACCGCTCGCGCCACCCTTCGCCGCCGGGCGCGCGGCTGACCCCGACGGTGCCGGCGCTGGTCGGCGGCTTGATGACGAGGTCGCGGCCGGCGAGTCCCTCGCGCTCGATCCAGGCGGCGACCTCGGCGGGGTCGGTGGTGCAGATCTGCTTGGGGACGGGCAGGCCGGCGTCGGCGAGGGCCCGGTGCATGAGGTACTTGTGGCGGCGCGCGTCCACGAGGTCGGGGTCGTTGGAGAACTCGGGGGCGAGCGCGTCGGAGAGCCGCTGCGCCTCCTGCAGCGCGGCTTCGACGCCGGGGATGACGGCGATCGGCTTCAGCGCGCCGAGCCGGGCGACGGTCTCGTCGATGTCGCCGTGGTGGTTGATGACGGCGTCGTAGTCGGCGGGGTCGTGCGAGGAGTGCAGCGGCCCGAGGGAGGGGCCGGCGTAGTCCATCACGGCCACCGGGCTGAAGCCCGCCCGCCGCAGCGCGGGGGCGACCATCGCCGCCGAGGTGAACGGGCGGACGATCGCGACGACCGGCTTGTCCATGGGGTTCCACCTTCGTTGGGTTGTGGTGTTCATTCGGCGGCCGGGGCCAGTTCGGGTTCCGCGGCGGCGGGGCGGCGGCGCGCCGTCCCGGCTCCGGCGGCGACGCAGGCGGCGGCGGCCAGCCCGCACGCCCCGGTGAGGACCCACACCCCGGAGCCCCACGCCTGCCACGCGGCGACGCCGATGATCGGGCCGAGGGCGTAGCCGACCTGCTGGGGGACGGTCGCGGCGGCGATGTAGCGGGCCCGCAGGGCGGGCGGGGCGATGAGGCCGGGGTAGGCCATCATCGACGGCGCGGCGATGACCTCCCCGAACGTCCACACGACGGTCGCGAGCACGAGGAGCGCGACGGGCGTCGGCCCGGCGTAGACGAGGTGGCCGAGGCCGAGGACGGCCATCCCGATCGTCATCGGCAGCCCGATGGGGAGCCGCTGCGTCCACTTCGACAGCAGCACCTCGAAGACGATGACGATGGCGCCGTTGACGGTGAGCAGCGCCGCGTAGACCTGCTCGCCGTGCCCGTTGCCCGTCACGAACAGCGGGAGGGCGGCCGAACTCTGGATGTAGGCGACGGCGGTGAGGAAGAGGCCGAGGACGACCAGCATGAACCGGCGGTCGGCGATGACGTGCCGGTAGCCGGCGCGCCCGCCGTCCGCGGCGCCGCCGACGTCGGGTTCGTGGTCGCCCTTCAGCACCAGGTAGGCGACGACGCCGAACGCGAGGGACGTCGCGGCGTCGACGTAGAACAGGGCGTCGTAGGACGCGTACGCCAGCAGCAGCGCGGCGCCGAGCGGCCCGAGGGTGGCGCCGACGTTGAACGACAACCGCATGACCGCGAACACCATGACGTGCCGGTCGTCCGGCGTCAGCTCGACGACCCACGCCATCGCCGCCGGGCGGTACGCCTGCGCGGTCAGCCCGGCGCCGGCGGCGACGGCGGCGCCCACCCACATGTTCGGGACGTGCACGAGCGCGGCGGTCAGCACGGCGGTGCCGGCCATCGACCCGATGATGACGCGCCGGTACCCGAACCGGTCGGCGGCGGCGCCGCCGACCGCGGAGCCGGAGATCCGGCCGATCATCAGCGCGGTCAGGACGACGCCGGCCTGCCAGGCGGAGAAGCCGCGGTCCGTCAGGTACAGCACCAGGAACGCGTTGAGGAACGCGGCGAGGTTGCTGATCAGGTTGCCGAGGACGAGGACGCGGACCGTCCCGTTCATCTGCCGCAGCGTGGCGATGATCGTCGGCGGCGCGGCGGCCTTTCCGGAGGTGCTCACGTGGCGGGCTCCAGCGGGGTGCCGGTGAAGGTGAAGAACCGGTCGGCGTCGGCGACGGCCGCGCCGGTCTCGTCGAGCGTGTCGCCGACGGCGATGACGAAGCCGCTGCGGGCCAGCCCGTACGGCGGGAGCCGCAGCCGCATGCCGGGCTCCACGGCCACCCGGATCTCCCTGATCGGCGGCCGGACGAGGTCCTCGCGGGCCGCCGCCGAGGTGATCTCCATGTCGTGCGCCGGGTACCCGAACCGGACGGACGCGGCGCGCGGCCGTCCCTCGAACACCACGGTCGGCGCGCGGCCCGCGACGATGTCGGCCGCCGCGAGCGGCGCGTCGACCCCGGACGTGAGCAGCCCGAGGTAGGGGATCATCCCGCCGCCGAGCCGCACGTTGATCTCGATGACCTGCGGGCCGTCCGGCGTGAGCTTGAACTCGATGTGGGTGTACCCGTCGGTGAACCCGACGGCCTCGTGCGCCCGCCGCAGCGCGTCCCGCATGTCCGGGTCGTGCAGCAGCGGGTCGGCGGCGTCGACGTCGTGGCCGATCTCCTCGAACGCCATCCGGCCGGTCCCGAGGACCTTCCGGGCGACGATCAGCGGCGTGCACGTCCCGCGGTGCAGGGCGCACTCGATCGCGACCTCGGGGCCGTCGAGGAACTCCTCGACGAGCACGTAGTCGTCGAACTGCCGGATGCCGCCCATCCGGACCCCGTCGGTCAGCGCGAACGCCGCCTCCAGCTCGTCCGGTCCGTGGACCTTGCGGACGCCCATGCTGCCGCCGAGGTTGCGGGGCTTGAGGATGACGGGGTAGCCGATCCGGTCGGCGAACGCGCGGGCGTCGTCCAGGGTGGACACGGCCAGCGACGCGGGCTGCGGCAGTCCCGCGGCCCGCAGCGCGTCGCGGGTCGCGCTCTTGTCGCGGCACCGCGCGACGGCGTCCGGGTCCAGGACGGGGAAGCCGAGCGCGGCCGACAGGTGCGCGGACGTCTCGATGTACACCTCGTCGTAGCAGAACACGCCCGCGACCTCGTGGTCGCGCGCCACCTCCCGCGCCGCCGCCGTGAGCTTGTCGAGGTCGAGGCAGTCGACGACCGTGTGGCCGGCGATGTAGGGGTCCTCCCAGGTGGGCGGCGCGGGGTTCAGCAGCCACAGCCGGTACCGGGCGGACACCGACTCCAGGATGTAGGCGCGGTAGACCGAGTAGCTGCTCGCGATCAGGAGGAGGAGCGGACGTTCCTCGCCGTCGTGTGTCATTCGAACCTCAATGTGGGAGCGCGTGGGCTAGAAGTAGTCCTCGAGCGTGCCGCGGCGGCGGACGTCCAAGGTGGCGCAGTGGAAACCGCCGCCGAAGGTGTTGACCGTGCGGAACGGCACCGGGATGGGCGTGAAGCCCTCCTTCTCGAGGAGCCGGAGGAGTTCGGTCTCCTGGGCCTCGACGAAGATGCGGTCCTGGTCGAGCATCAGGGTGTTCATCGCGATCCAGCGGCTGCAGAAGTACATCGTCTGGTCGGCGGGGATGGCGGGTTCCGGGCAGACGACGGTGTCCCAGTCGGCGAACATCTCGGGCAGTTCGCGGACCCGCTCGGGGTTGATCAGGACGCGGCCGGGGCGCAGCGGGACGAACGTGGCGTTCAGGTGCATCGGGTGGTCGTCGAGGAACGCGACCTCGTGGACGCGGAACTCGTCGCCGAGGAGGCGGCGCACCCACTCGATGCCGAAGGCGTTCGTGACGTGGCTGCGCTGCACGAGGATGTCGCGGCCGAAGCGCATGAAGTCGCCGGCGTCCACGATCGGCTCGAACTCGGTGATGACGGACGTCTCGGGCGGGAACGGGTTCGCGGGGTCCGGGGACGCGGGCTTCGCGGCGGCGTACCCGGGGTTGTAGGACGCGTCGGTGAGCTGGGGCTTCGGGGCGGCGACCCAGCGGGCGCCGCGCCGGAAGTAGTCCTTGAAGATCGTCCGGAAGGGGTGGGTGGCGAAGTAGTAGGACCGCCAGCCCATGGTGGCCTCGACGATCTGGTCGCCGGCGACGAGCGCGATGTCGCGGGGGAAGGTGTGGGAGGACCCGCCGGTGGACGACCAGTCGGCGGTGCCGAACCCGGCGGACTGGTCGACCGGGTCGGGGCGCCGCACGGTGACGCCCTCGCCTTCGAGGATCGCGGCGAAGCCGTCGAGTTCCGCGCGGGCGGCGTCGACCTGGTCTTCCGGGAAGGGGCCGCCGCCGTTGCGCCGGTAGAAGTCCCACGCCTCGGGCGGGACGGTCGCCTCGATGGCGGGGTGCCAGGGCGGGACGGCGGCGCCGTCGACGACACCGACGATGACCTCTTCGAGCGGGTCCCACTCGTTGTAGGACGAGACGGGCGACGATTCAGGCATCGTGGGTCCTTTCGGCGGTCCGGACGGTGACGCGGGCGCGGGGGGAAGCGGCCTTGAGGCCGTGCAGGCGGTGCGCGGGGACGTGCAGGACGTCGCCCTTCTCCAGCAGGTGCGGGCGGTCGGTGGCCCACGCGTGCACGTGGACGGCGCCGTCCTCGACCTCGATGAGCCGGTCGGTGCCGTGGACGCCGGTGGTGAACGGATCGTCCGGGCGCAGGGTGGCGGCGGACGCGTCGTCGCGGGCGTCGATCGAGGGGTTGGTGTGGGCGTCGAGGGAGTCGGCCCACGCGATCTGGGCGCGGAAGTCCTCGTCGCCGAGGCGGAGGAGGAGCTTGGTGTCCTCGATGCCGCGCACGAGTTCGGGGATGACGAGTTCGCCGTGCGCGCGCGCCAGCCCGAGCAGGAGGTTCTCGTACGTCATGCGCCCGTGGTGGATGTCGATGTGGGCGTGCTCGTCGCAGTACTTGGCGTCCACGCGGTCGCCGTAGACGGCGCGGAGCATCACGCCGGTGTCGGCGAAGCCCTGGGCGAACAGCCACTCCAGGTAGGTCACCGCCGCCATGTAGCGGAACATCCCGCGGTGGTCCTCGGTGAGCCAGTTGAAGTAGTTGACGCCGACGAGGGAGCTGGTGAGGTAGAAGTTCCAGTACGCGTGCAGGTCGGTGCGGAGGCCGACGCTGGCGAGCATCTCCTTGAAGATCGTGCTGTGCTTGGCGCCGTAGACGCCGTACCCGAACTCGTCGTTGAAGATCTTGAAGAGTTCGGACTGCTCGGCGCCGTAGGACCCGCCGAGGTTGCGGGCCATCGCGGACGCCTCCGTCAGCGCGTCCAGCGCGAGCTGGATGAGGTGCAGGCTCGCGGCCTCCTCCGGGTGCCGGCACTCGACGATCGCCCGCATGGTGCCGCTGACCGGCGCGGCCGCGTCGACGGCCGGGTTGACGCCGGACGCGTCGGCCGGGGCGCCCGCGCCGCCGACCTCGGCGAGGAAGTACTCCTGGAGGTCGTCGAGGGTCCGGACGGGCGGGGCCGGGACGGCGTCGTCGAGGAACGCGAACGCGTACCGCTCCAGCCCGGGCCGGACCTCGTCGCGGAGCCGCCGCACCTCGTCGCCGTAGAAGAGGTCGAAGTCGTCCTTGGCGGTGGCGAGCCCGGCCGCCGGGAGGAGGATCATGTCGCTCTCGTAGGCGTTGCACAGGATCCGACCGGCGGCGAGCTGGCCCGGCCCGAGGAACTCGGAGAGGGCGGCCGGGACGGAGTGGCCGGCGAGGGCGTCGATCGCGCCGATCGGCCGCCGGTACGGGTTGCCGGTGATGTAGACGTCCGGTCCGGGCTGGAAGATCGGCTGCGCGCAGTAGGCGGCGAGCGCGGACGACCGCGCGGTGTCCATGATCGTCATGCGGTCTCCTCGGCGGGCGGGACCTCGAAGCGGATGTGGCGCCCGTCGTGCAGCGCGGTGACCGCGACGGTGTCGCCGGACCGGACCAGCTGCGGGACGGGCAGGCACTGGATCGCCTGCTTCCAGTGCGACGCGATGCCGGGCGCGTTCGTCAGCGTGACGCCGGGCACGAGGTCCATCTCGAACCAGAACGCGATGGCGTGCAGCCGTCCGGGGGAGGTGGGCCGGACGCGCAGCTCGGTGCGCTGCGGGGACGCGTCGGCGGTGCGGAAGTCGAAGTCGAACACCGGCACCGGCTCGGACAGGGCGCGGTGCTCGTGGCGGTGCAGCCGGGAGTCGAAGTACTCGAGCGTCGACAGCCGGTTGAAGGGCGCCAGGTCGAAGCCGTGCAGCTTGCCGACGTGGTTCTTGCGGTGCAGGTGGACGCTCTCGATGAGCTGCGCGTACACGCGGGCCCGGTACGGCATGATCGTCGCGTCCGGGGCGAGCAGGTGCTCGCGGGCGTGCGCGATGGTGCCGAGGATGCCCTCGCCGAGCAGCCCGCAGTCGACGATCTCGGTGACGAGCAGGTCGGCGCGGCGCGGCAGGTCGCCGGGGACGGTCATCCGGGTCGACATCTTCGGGACGACCCGGACCGTGTCGTCGTATCCGGCGGTGCGGACGACCTCGACGGCGGTCTCGGCGACGGCCGGCTGGCCCTCGCAGGCGATGACGCCGCGGGCGCCGGCGCGGGCGGCCATCATCGCGAGCAGCCCCGAGCCGGCGCCGATGTCGAGGACGAGCGCGTCCGGGTTCGCGGTGACCGCCTGCCGGATCGCGTGGTCGTAGCGTTCGGCGCGCTCCTCGTCGTGCAGCATCTCCCAGTGCCAGCGCGGCACGGCGTGCCGGACGGCCCGGTTGTGGCCGAGCAGCGCCTCCTGGTTGTTCCGGTCGACGCCGAGGATCAGCCGGTAGGCGCGGGCGGCGTCCTCGTAGCGGCCCTGGTCGTGGAGGTCGTTCCCCCAGGCGAGGAACTCGGCGACGTCGATCGCGGGCGCGGGCGCGGGCGCGGATGCGGACGCGGTGTCGTGGGTGAGGGTCACGGCCGGGCCTCCCGGGCTCGGGGTGGACGGTGTCAGCGGCATGCGGGCTCCCGGTCGCTCGTGTCCCGGTCGCTCGCGTCGGGGTCGCCCGCGTCGGGGTCGGGGCCGGGCGGGAGGTTCGCGAGGACCTCCTTGTGCAGGACGGACACGGGCGTGTCGTCCGGCGTGTCCTCGGGGAGGACGACGACGGCGATGCGGCCGAAGTCCTCGCTGGTCGCGCCGTACTCGTGCATGTACCGGCGGGCGAACATCGCGACCCACTGGGCCGGGGTGTTGAGCCCGAACGGCGTCATCCACGAGTACGCGGC